>JAAZHB010000084.1 GCA_012510935.1 Clostridiales bacterium | reverse complement strand
TTGAACTTGTCCTTCAGCGCATTAAATACTTCATTTGTGTACTTTTCTTTTAGTCTGTTAGCCACTTTCTATCTCTCCTTTCCTAGTCTATTACGGCATTACTCTTCTTTGAGTATCTTGCCTTTTTTCCATCAACAATTTTAACTCCAAGTCTTGTACCGCTCTTTGCTTTCTTGTCATAATACATAACATTTGAAGCATCGATTGGTCCTTCAATATGCTTAATCTCAGAGTCAGATGTTCTTGTTGCCTTTGCGTGCTTTGTCTGAACATTCACGCCTTCAACAACAACCTTATTATCAGTTGGAATAGATTTAAGAACTGTTCCGATCTTGCCCTTATCCTTTCCTGCGATAACTACTACTGTATCTCCCTTTTTAATCTGCATCTCAGGCCTCCTTATAATACTTCCGGTGCCAGTGACACGATCTTCATAAAGCCGTTATCTCTAAGTTCTCTTGCAACAGGCCCAAAGATACGTGTACCTACTGGGTTCTTATCAGTCTTCTCCTTGATAATAACTGCTGCATTCTGGTCGAACTTTACGTAGCTTCCGTCACTTCTTCTTGTGCCGCGCTTGCTTCTTACTACAACTGCCTTTACAACATCACCCTTCTTAACGGATCCGCCTGGAGTTGCAACCTTAACGGAGCATACAATAATGTCTCCAATGTTTGCATATCTTCTCTTTGAACCGCCGAGGACTTTGATGCAAAGAAGTTCCTTTGCTCCTGAATTGTCGGCAACTCTAAGTCTAGTTTCTGTCTGAATCATATTCTGTTGCCTCCTTTACTTAGCCTTTTCAATAATCTGAACCATTCTCCATCTCTTGTCCTTTGATAGAGGCTTGGTTTCCATAATTAGAATCTTATCACCAATTCCACACTCATTATGCTCGTCATGAGCCTTGAACTTCTTAGTTCTCTTAACACCCTTACCATAAAGAGAATGTCTAATGATTTCTTTTGTAGCTACGACAACAGTCTTATCCATCTTGTCACTTACAACAACGCCAACTCTTGTCTTTCTTTTATTTCTTTCCATTACTGTGCATCCTCCTTTCTACTATGCTTTAGGTTGGTTAAGCTCATCCTGTCTGATGATAGTCTTAACTCTTGCGATATCTCTTTTGATTTCACGCATCCTTACCGGGCTCTCTAGTTGACCGGTAACATGCTGAAATCTCAGGTTAAAGAGTTCCTGCTTCATTCTTGCGAGTTCAGCTTCTCTTTCCTGGTCAGTCATCTTTCTTATGCTGTTCAGATCCATTATCTGTCACCGATTCCTTCCTGCCCTTTTACGACGAACTTACACTTAACAGGTAGCTTGTGAGCCGCAAGTCTCAACGCTTCCTTTGCTTGTTCTTCTGTAACTCCCTCGATTTCGAACATTACTCTGCCTGGCTTTACTACTGCTACCCAGTATTCTGGAGCACCCTTTCCGGATCCCATACGAACACCGATTGGCTTCTTTGATACTGGCTTATGTGGGAAGATCTTAATATAAACCTTACCACCTCTCTTAATAGATCTTGTCATTGCAACTCTGGCTGCTTCGATTTGTCGTCCATCGATCCAACCACGATCGTCTGCCACAAGTCCATAAGTTCCATATGCAACGGTATTACCTTTTGTAGCAATACCCTTCATTCTGCCTCTATGCTGTCTTCTGTGTTTAACACGCTTTGGCATTAACATGGCAAGTTTCTCCTTTCTCTACTATCTTATGCTTCCGTGTTCTCCTGAACTTCAGCTGGTGCTTCAGTTACATCCTGAACAGGAGCCTCAACTACCTTAGGTGCTTTCTTAACTCTTGTTGTCGCAGGCTTAACCTCTGGCTTAGCCTCGCCACGGAAGTCTTTTCTTCCGCCCTTATTATCATAAGGTCTTCTTCTGTCCTTCTTGTCGTTTCTTCTTGACTTCTTGTCTCTTCTGTCATTCTTAACTTCTGGAACAGCACTCTTTAGTCCCTTGTCAAGAAGTTCGCCGTGGTTGATCCACACCTTAACACCGATCTTTCCGTAAGTTGTGTCAGCCTCTGCAAAACCATAGTTAATATCAGCTCTAAGTGTATGTAGAGGAACATTGCCCTCGCTGTACTTTTCACTTCTAGCAATTTCAGAACCACCAAGTCTTCCTGAGCAAAGAACCTTAACACCCTTAGCTCCAGCCTTCATTGTTCTTCCGATTGCCTGCTTCATAGCTCTTCTGAAAGATACTCTTCTCTCGAGTGCCTGTGCGATGCTCTCAGCTGTAAGCTGTGCATCAAGCTCAGATCTCTTTACTTCCTCGATTGAAACTGTAACATCCTTGCCTGTCATCTTAGCAACCTGCTTCTTGAATTCTTCGATTCCTTCACCAGATCTACCAATAACCATTCCAGGTCTTGCTACGAGTACGATAAGCTTAATTTTGTCAGCTGCAGGTCTTTCAATTACAACCTTTGCAACACCAGCTGCGTAAAGCTTCTTCTTTACGAAAGTTCTTACCTGATTGTCCTCAGCAAGGAACTCGGCAAACTTGTTCTTATCTGCGTACCACTTGGAGTCCCAATCCTTGTTAACTCCAACTCTTAGTCCATGTGGATTAACCTTCTGACCCATCAGCTGTGCCTCCTTCTACTTCGACAATCTTAACCTTGCTTTCCTTCTCCTTTAGAGTAACACCAATGTGTGATGTTCTCTTAAGAATCATTCCTGCTCTACCCTGAGCGCCTGCTCTGAAACGCTTCATTGTAGGTCCCTGGTTAGCGTAAACCTCAGCAACATAAAGGTTGTCTGGGTTCATATCATGGTTGTTCTCTGCATTTGCTGCTGCAGACATTACAACCTTCTCAACTAGTTCTGCTCCCTTACCAGGCATGAACTTGAGAATTGTTAGTGCTTCATTTAGCTCCTTACCTCTTACAAGATCAGTAACAGGTTTAAGCTTACTTGAAGACATTCTTACATATTTGGCAATTGCCTTTGCTTCCATTTGTCAGCTCTCCTTTCGTTACTTTCTCTTGCTGTCAGCTGCGTGACCCTTATAAGTTCTTGTTGGAGCAAATTCTCCGAGTCTGTGTCCAACCATATCCTCTGTGATATATACAGGCACATGCTTGCGTCCATCATGAACTGCAATCGTGTGTCCAATCATCTGAGGGAAAATTGTGGATGGTCTGGACCATGTCTTAATTACGTTCTTTTCGTTAGCCTCGTTCATCTCTTCGATTCTCTTTAAGAGCTTCTCGTTGACAAAAGGGCCTTTCTTAAGCGATCTTCCCATTTACTTGCTCCTCCCTACTTGCTATTTCTTCTTCTAACGATGTACTTGTCAGAAGCTTTGTTGTTCTTACGTGTCTTGTATCCAAGAGCTGGCTTACCCCATGGAGTAACTGGGCCTTTACGACCAATTGGAGCTCTTCCTTCACCACCACCGTGTGGGTGATCGTTAGGGTTCATAACTGAACCTCTTACAGTAGGTCTCCATCCCATGTGTCTCTTCTTACCAGCCTTACCAATTCTGAGGTTGCCATGATCTGAATTTCCTACTTCGCCGATTGTTGCTCTGCAGTTCATTCTGATATATCTTACCTCTCCGGATGGTAGTCTAACCTGTGCATAATCACCTTCCTTAGCCATAAGCTGAGCGCCATTACCAGCTGATCTTACAAGCTGTCCGCCCTTTCCTGGCTTAAGTTCAATGTTATGAATAATTGTACCTAGTGGAATATTTGCGATAGGAAGCGCATTGCCAGGCTTAATATCTGCCTGAGCACCTGACTCAATCACATCTCCAACGTTTAGGTTCTTTGGAGAAAGGATGTATCTCTTCTCACCATCTGCATAGAACAGTAGAGCAATATTTGCTGATCTGTTTGGATCATACTCAATTGTCTTAACAGTTGCTGGAATTCCATCCTTTGTTCTCTTGAAGTCGATGATTCTGTACTTAGGTCTATAACCACCGCCTCTATGTCTAACTGTAATCTTACCTCTTACATTTCTTCCTGAATGCTTCTTCAGAGTAACTGTAAGAGCTTTCTCAGGGTTCTTAGTTGTAATCTCCTCAAATGTGGAGCCTACCATGCCTCTAAGACCCGGAGTAATTGGTTTATACTTCTTAATACCCATTTCTTACTGCCTCCTTATTACATATTCTGGAAGAGTTCAATCTCTTTACTGTCAGTAGTTAATGTAACAATAGCCTTCTTATATGAAGATGTTGTTCCCATTGTTCTGCCCATTCTCTTTTTCTTGCCACTAACGTTAGAAACGTTTACCTTAGCAACTTCTACGCCAAATACTTCTTCAATGGCTTTTCTAACTTCAGTCTTATTGGCATCCTTCGCAACCTTGAACACATACTTCTTGTTTTCAGCAAGATCCATTGTGTCCTCAGTAATGATAGGCTTGATAATTATGTCGTAACCAGTCTTCATTATGCGTATACCTCCTCAATTCTCTCAGCTGCTGCCTTAGTGAGAACCAAGCTGTAATGATTTGCGATCTCATATACATTCATGGTGCTTACTAGCGCTGTTCTTATTCCTTGGAGATTAGCTGCTGACTTAATTACGTTAGCATCCTTCTCATCCATTACGATAAGAGCCTTCTTCTCAGCCTTGATATTCTCGAGAACCTTAACCATTTCCTTAGTCTTTGGAGCTTCGAACTTTAGCTCATCTACTACGATAAGCTCGTTTCCTGCAACCTTAGCTGAAAGAACTGATTTAAGAGCAAGTCTCTTAAGCTTCTTAGGAAGCGCATATCTATAGCTTCTTGGCTTTGGTGCGAAAACAATTCCTCCGCCAACCTGTGTAGGGTCAGTGGTGCTTCCCTGTCTATGACGACCTGTTCCTTTCTGTCTGAAAGGTTTACGTCCGCCGCCTCTTACTTCTGATCTTGTCTTAGCAGACTGGGTTCCTTGTCTCTGGTTTGCTAAGTAGTTAGTAACTACAGCCTGAACTGCATACTCATTTGGCTCGATACCAAATACCGCATCATTAAGCTGAATATCTCCAACTACATCGCCGGCCATGTTTAGTACTTTAACCTGTGCCATTTGTCAAATCCTCCTCTCTGCTTACTTGCTTGCCTTAACAGCAGGCTTAATCATAACGAGACCGCCCTTCTTGCCAGGAACAGCTCCTTTGATAAGCATGATGTTACGATCAGCAATAACTTTTGCAAGTACAACGTTCTGTACTGTGATTGTATCTCTACCCATTCTTCCAGGACCAGCATTGCCCTTGAATACTCTTGAAGGGTATGTACCAGCAGCTAGAGCTCCTGCGAGTCTCTTGTGCTTTGATCCATGTGACATAGGACCTCTGTGGTGTCCGTGTCTCTTGATGTTACCCTGTGTACCCTTACCCTTTGATGTACCTGTAACATCTAGAAGCATTCCTTCTTCAAATTCAGCAACTGTGATTTCCTGACCTACTTCGTAAGCCGCTCCATCCTCTGTTCTGAACTCAGCAATGTGCTTCTTAGGCGCAACGCCAGCCTTCTCAAAATGGCCAGTCATTGGCTTATTGACTCTCTGAGGCTTCTGATCCACGAAACCAACCTGTACAGCATTGTAGCCGTCAGTTTCAACTGTCTTAACCTGAAGAACAGTTTCTGGACCTGCCTCAACGACAGTAACTGGAATTACAGTACCATCCTCTGCGAAAATCTGAGTCATTCCGATTTTCTTTCCGAGCAGTGTTTTCATTATGTTTCCTCCTACTTTCTTACAGCGGATCACCCCGGTATGGTTACTTGGTTACCCTCTCGTGTGATCTTCCTAATCTAGCTTAGAGCTTAATTTCGATATCAATTCCTGCAGGCAGGTCGAGCTTTGTGAGAGCAGCTGTTGTCTTTGTTGTAGCATTTGTGATGTCGATCAGTCTCTTGTGAGTTCTCTGTTCGAACTGCTCTCTGCTATCCTTGTACTTATGTACGGCTCTGATGATTGTAACAACTTCCTTCTCTGTTGGAAGTGGAATTGGTCCGCTTACATCAGCTCCTGTCTTCTCAGCTGTCTCTACGATCTTCGCAGCAGACTTGTCTAGAAGTGCATGGTCATAAGCCTTCAGTCTGATTCTAATCTTCTGTAGTTCACTCATTAGTAGATTCCTCCTTGTTGTGTTTGTACAAATTATCGCTATGCTTGTACAGGATGTCGCTTCATAAAAAGCGGGCCGAATCGGTCGCACACTCTCTCGTGCGTTTCCCAAGTCTTAAGCGCACAAGAATAAAGCGAACCCCTCGCCCTCATCTAGTGAGGACAATTCTCGGCAGAAGTTATCCGCTAGCACGGTAACCTTCTGCGTC
>JAAZHB010000083.1 GCA_012510935.1 Clostridiales bacterium | reverse complement strand
TCTAAAGAGGAGATTGCAAGAATGGGAGTTGAGAAGGTTAGAATCGACCTGGATATCGCTATTGGTGATACAATACGAATTGTAAGTGGACCTTTCGAGGGGCAGATGGGAATTGTTGAGGCAATTAACCCAGACAAGCAAGTACTTATTGCTAAGATTTCGATGTTCGGTAGAGATACGCCTGCAGAGCTTGAATTCACGCAGGTGAATAAATTACATTAACGAATAGATTCGTCTTGAAGTTAAAGTAGAAAGGAGACATATATAACATGGCAAAGAAGATCGATGGCTTTATTAAGCTACAGATTCCAGCAGGAGCAGCGACACCAGCACCACCAGTTGGACCAGCACTTGGACAGAAGGGCGTAAATATTATGGACTTCTGTAAGCAGTTCAATGCTAAAACTTCTGATCAGCAGGGCATGATTATCCCAACAGTAATTACTGTATTTTCGGATAAATCATTCACTTTCATCTGCAAGACTCCACCAGCACCAGTTCTTATTAAAAAGGCTGCAGGTATTGAGTCTGGCTCAGGAGTTCCTAACAAGACAAAGGTTGGAACAATTACAAGAGCTCAGGCAGAAGAAATCGCTAAGACTAAGATGCCAGACCTAAACGCAGCTTCACTTGAGGCAGCAGTTGATATGGTTAAGGGTACAGCTCGTAGCATGGGAGTTACAGTAGTTGATTAATGCAGTGGGAGGTAGTCACTAGACACCGTTTGCACCACCAAGGAGGAAAAATGAAGAGATCAAAGAAATACAACGCAAGCGTTGAGAACTTCGATAAGCAGGAGCTTTTTGACGTAACAAGCGCTGTAGAGAAAGTAAAGGCTTTCCCATCAGCAAAGTTTGATGAGACAGTAGAAATGCACTTCCGACTCGGAGTAGATGGAAGACATGCAGATCAGCAAGTTAGAGGCGCAGTTGTCCTACCGCATGGAACTGGTAAGACTAAGAAGGTTCTTGTATTTGCAAAAGGACCTAAGGCTGAAGAAGCTACAGCTGCAGGAGCAGATTTTGTAGGTGCTGAAGACATGGCTGAGAAGATTCAGAAAGAGGGATGGTTCGATTTTGATGCAGTAGTTGCAACTCCAGATATGATGGGCGTTGTAGGTAGACTTGGTAAGGTTCTTGGTCCAAAGGGACTTATGCCTAACCCTAAGTCAGGAACTGTAACAATGGATATCGAGAAGGCTCTCGAGGACATTAAGGCAGGTAAGGTTGAGTATCGTCTTGACAAGGCTAACATTATCCATGTTGTAATTGGCAAGAAGTCTTTCAGCAACGATCAGCTAATTGCAAACGCAAATACAATCATTGGAGCTATTGCTAAGGCTAAGCCAGCAGCAGCAAAGGGACAGTATTTCAAGAGCGTTACAGTTGCTGCAACAATGAGCCCTGGAGTAAAGCTTAATACCGCAACACTTTCAGTGTAGTATTAGTAACAAAAAAAGAATATAAGCCGTAGACAGCGGGTGCGTAAGCTTAATTTCCCGCCGAGGTACAATGATAAATTGAACCCCGTTAACGTCTTGAATAAAGAAACTAAGCGGGGACTTTTGTACCTATTCATTGCCGATTAATCGGCGCATGGTCAAATAGGCCAACTACGACAACTATGAAGGCCCTAGGTCCTTCAAGAAAGGAGAACATATGTCTGTAGAAGCAAAAGCAGCAAAGCAGGTTGTCATCGATGAAATTAAGGAGAAGTTCGACAGCTCCGTATCAGTAGTAGTTGTTGATTACCTTGGATTGACAGTAGAAGAAGCAACAGCAATTAGATCAGATCTTCGTAAGGAGAATGTTTCATTCACTGTATATAAGAACTCACTAGTAAAGAGAGCTATAGCTGGAACACCAGCTGAAGCACTTTCAGAGGGAGAAGCACTTAAGGGATCAAGCGCGTTCGCATTCTGCACAGAGGACGCTACTGTATCAGCAAGAATCCTTTCAGAGGCTATTAAAAAGTATAAGAAGATGGCTTTCAAGGGTGGTGTTGTTGAAGGAGAAGTTTTCTCAAAAGCGCAGATCGAAGAACTTGCAACAATTCCTTCAAGAGAGGTACTTATTGGACGTTTCATGGGAAGCATCCAGTCACCTATCACAAAGCTTGCTCTTACACTCAAGGCTGTTGCCGAGAAGGAAGAAGCGTAAGCATTATACAAAGTTGTGTAGCAGCATAGATAATGTTGCTTAAACAAAATTTAAATTTTTTACTAGAAATGACACGCAGTCATACACATTATAAGAATTAATAAGGAGATAAACAATGGATAAGAATCAGATCATTGAAGCCCTAAAGGGCATGAGCCTTCTTGAGATCAACGAGCTTGTTAAGGCTCTTGAGGAGGAGTTCGGAGTATCAGCAGTAGCAGTAGCAGCACCAGCAGCAGGCGGTGCAGCAGCAGGCGAAGAGGCTGAAGAGAAGACAGAATTCAACGTAGTTCTTAAGGAAGTTGGAGCTGAGAAGATTAAGGTAATCAAGGCTGTAAGAGAAGCAACAGGTCTTGGACTTAAGGAAGCAAAGGCTCTAGTAGATGGAGCTCCTGCTAATGTTAAGGAGAACATTGAGGCTGGCGAAGCAAACGCTCTTAAGGAAGCT
This sequence comes from Clostridiales bacterium, assembly GCA_012510935.1. The sequence goes on along the minus strand of JAAZHB010000083.1, from coordinate 3,349 downwards.
CTTGAAGCTGTAGGCGCTGTTGTAGAGCTTGCTTAATTAGAAGCTTTATAAATATTTCTCCTGTTAACAGGAGAAAGACATCTGCTTAGGCAAATGACATTTTACAAATTGGGCCCTGCGATATGGGCTCGAACCACACAATAGTCGAATTGAGTCCTTATATAAGGGCTCAATTCGTGCGTTATGGGGAAGTCGATTTTTGCTAAAAAATGGTGAAAATTGCTTTGAAATTTAGCAAAAATTGTTCTTTTTGAAGAACAAGAAGGAGTGAAACAATGCCAAAACCAGTAAAAGTTGGAAGAAAAGAACGTATGTCTTATTCCAAAATCAATGAAGTTTGCGAAATGCCAAACCTAATTGATATGCAGACTAAGTCATTCGAGTGGTTCATTAAAGAAGGCCTCGGTGAGGTTCTTGAAGATGTATCACCAGTTCGCGACACAGCTAACACTCTTAGTCTTGAGTTCGCTGATTATTCTTTCTCTGAGACAACAAAGTACACACAAGAAGAGTGCAAGGACAGAGATACAACATATGCGACATCTCTTACAGTTAGAGTAAGACTAATTAACAAAGAGACCGGTGAAATCAAGGAACAGCCAGTATTTATGGGAGATTTTCCTCTTATGACTGAGAGGGGAACTTTTATTTATAACGGTGCTGAGAGAGCGATCGTTACTCAGATGGTAAGATCGCCAGGTCCATATTATGATGTTGAAGTAGATAAGTCTAACAACAATCTCTTCAAATCACAGATTATCCCTAACAGAGGAGCTTGGATTGAGTATGAGACAGATCAGTTCGGAGTGTTGAATGTTAGAGTAGATAGAACAAGAAAACAGACAATTACATCTTTCTTAAGAGCTCTTGGATATAGCAGCAATGAAGATATCCTTGAGGTTTTTGGTGATGACGACAGATTGCTAAAAACTCTTGAGAAGGATCCTACCAAAAATACAGAGGAAGGTCTTAAGGAACTGTACAAGAGACTAAGACCGGGAGATCCTCCAACAACAGACAATGCAAGATCAATGCTAAATTCATTGCTCTTTGATTCGAGGCGTTATGACCTTGCAAAGGTTGGTCGTTATAAGTACAACATGAAGCTAGGCCTTTCTTCAAGAATTGAAGATGCAGTTGTAGCGAAGGAGGATATAGTCGATCCTCTAACAGGCGAAATTCTTGCCGAAGTAGGTCAAAGAATTGATTCAGACCTTGCAATGGCAATTGAAGATGCAGGTGTAGAATATGTATGGTGTGAGAGCAAGGAACTCGAGTCAGATGCAATTACCAAGGTTATTGGTAACAGATTTGTCGACCCTGCAAAATATGTAGACCTAGATCTAGCTCCATATAAGCTTTCGGAGAAAGTTTTCTACCCAGTTCTTATGGAAATCATCGAAGAAGCAGATGGTGATGAAGATAAGCTAAAGCTTGGCTTTGCAACAAGGAAGAAGGAGCTTGCACCTAAGAATATTATTATAGAGGATATTGAGGCTTCAGTTTCATATCTTCTTAACCTTAACCATGGAATTGGTGAGACAGATGATATTGACCATTTAGGCAATAGAAGACTAAAGTCAGTTGGAGAACTCTTACAGAATCAGTGCAGAATCGGTTTTGCAAGAATGGAAAGAGCTATCAGGGAGAGAATGACAACTGAGAATTCTACTCCGCAGCAGCTAATTAACATTAGACCTGTTACAGCAGCTATTAAGGAGTTCTTTGGTTCATCACAGCTATCTCAATTCATGGACCAGAACAACCCGCTTGCTGAACTAACTCATAAGAGAAGACTTTCAGCGCTTGGACCTGGCGGTCTATCAAGAGAAAGAGCTGGAATGGAAGTTAGAGACGTACACTATTCCCACTATGGAAGAATGTGTCCTATCGAGACTCCAGAAGGACCTAACATTGGTCTTATCGGTTCTCTTACTACTTATGGAATTATAAATGAGTATGGTTTTATCGAGACTCCTTACCGTAAGGTTGACAAGGAAAACGGTATTGTAACCAGCGAGGTAGAATATCTGTCTGCAACAGATGAAGATCCTGTAATAGTTGCACAGGCAAATGAGCCGCTAGATGAGAATGGAAGATTCATTAACAATAAGGGTGCTGTAAGAGGTGTTCGCGGCGAGATTACAATGGTGCCTAAGAACGAAGTAGACTACATGGATGTATCACCTAAGCAGGTAGTTTCAGTAGCAACAGCAATGATTCCGTTCCTAGAGAACGATGATGCCAACCGTGCGCTGATGGGTTCTAACATGCAGCGTCAGGCAGTACCACTACTATTAACAGAGAGCCCATATGTTGGAACTGGTATTGAGTATAAGGCTGCTTGTGATTCAGGTGCAGTAGTTCTTTGCAAGAATGCAGGTACTGTTGAGTTTGTTGACGGAACAACTATTAAAATCAAGAGAGATGACAATGGGGATCTTGACGAATATAAAATGCTTAAGTTCCAGCGTTCAAACCAGGGAACTTGTATTAACCAGAGGCCTATCGTAGCTTGCGGAGAACATATAGAAGTAGGAGAAGTAGTAGCAGATGGACCTTCAACTAGTCTTGGAGAGATTTCTCTAGGAAAGAACCTTCTAATAGGATTTATGACTTGGGAAGGTTATAACTACGAGGATGCTATTATTCTTAATGAGAGAATCCTAATGGATGATGTTCTTACATCTCTTCACATTGAGAAGCATGAGTGTGAAGCAAGAGACACTAAGCTCGGACCAGAAGAAATCACAAGAGATATTCCAAATGTTGGAGAGAGTGTTCTTAAGGAGCTAGATGAGGAAGGTATCATCAGAGTAGGTGCTGAAGTTAAATCTACTGACATTCTTGTTGGAAAACTTACACCTAAGAGTGAGACTGACCTAACTCCAGAAGCTAGAATGCTTCGTGCAATTTTCGGAGAGAAGTCAAAGGAAGTAAGAGATAGCTCACTTAGACTCCCACATGGCGAGGAAGGTATTGTTATCGATGTTAGAGTCTTTGATAGAGAGAACAGCAGCTCACTAAGCCCTGGTGTAAACAAGGTTGTAAGAGTTTATGTTGCTAACAAGAGAAAGATTAATGTCGGCGACAAGATGGCCGGACGACATGGTAATAAGGGTGTAGTATCAAGAATACTTCCGCAGGAAGACATGCCATTCAGAGAGGATGGAGAAGCATTGCAGGTAATGCTTAACCCTCTAGGTGTACCTTCTCGTATGAATGTCGGACAGGTACTCGAGGTTCACCTCGGACTTGCAGCTAAAACTAAGGGATGGTACATTTCAACCCCAGTATTTGATGGTGCAAGTGAGATGGATGTAATTGATCTTCTTGATGATTGCGGATA
>JAAZHB010000082.1 GCA_012510935.1 Clostridiales bacterium | reverse complement strand
CCTTTAAAGGCACGAAATTTGTTTATTATCACAAAATTTCATTAAATTTTATCATATCGTGTCTTCTATTTCAAGGAATAGGACCCTTTCTGTTGTGTCAGTAATCTGATAATTTTGTGAAAACTTGCCTCTTTCTCTCTGCGATTTGGATGGAAGTAATGAATTTGGCAGTATCCAAAGAATCTCATTTTCTACTGCGACTACTAATATTGAATCTCTATCCGATTTTTTTATTTTTGAATCTACTAAATAATCCTGAAGCTTCTTTCGTTTTCCATCCTTTATTGCAATGAAATCGCCCTCTTTTCTCGTTCTTAGCTTTACATCGCCTGCCATGCCTGGGTATACTTCGTTGAATAATTCAAAATCAAAAGCTGAATATATTTCATCCTCAACTGGGCAGAAAGAACTAATTAGCATAACAGTTGGCAATAACTTAAGACTTTCATCTGGCTTAGATTCTTGTGCAAACTCCCTTGGAAGAATGAGTAGCTCACCATACTCTCTTTGGGCAACGAACTCGCCTGGCAAGTCAACTCTACCTGACGGCGATTCGGACTCTAATAGTTTTGTAACATTATGAATATGCTCTGATGTTACATTATCATCTTGTATTACTCCTTTAAGTAAGTTGCTTACTGCTCTTAGCAGAATTGCTCTGTGTACATCTTTGGTCGCCTCAATATGTATGCATACAGCCAATCTTTCTTCATCAAATGAAACTGCCTCGTTTAAGAACAATAAAGTAACACCTTCCATAAATTGATTCTCTAAGTCAGCTATCTCACTGAATTTTCTGAGAGATGACTTTATTGAAGGATTATAATTCTTCTCAAGGTATGGAATAAGTTTCAGTCTAATCTTGTTTCTAGTTGCATCTGCAACAAAGTTGGACTCGTCAATATTCGGTTTAAGATCGTTCTCTAAAATGTAATCCTCAACTTCTTCTCTTGTAACATTGAGAAGTGGTCTAATGATAGGATTGCCTTCTTCAGATGGTCTTATCGAATGTATTCCAGTTAAGCCGCTTACTCCAGTGCCTCTGATTATTCTATGAAGAACCGTTTCGCTTTGATCATCTGCATTATGTGCAGTAACGATGGAAATACGGCTTTCTTCACACCCATCCTCTCCAATCAGCAAATCTACTGCTTCATCAAATATTAGATATCTTGCAAGTCTTCCAGCATCTTCAAGTGAAATCTTTTCGGACTTAGCAATCTCTTCGCAATCTATCTCATACACCGTACAATCAATATCTAATTCTTCACAGAAGGCTATGGCTCTTTCTTCTTCTTCATCTGATTTCTTTCCTCTCAAATGATGATTAACATGGACTGCATTCAAATTAAGATTAAAATTGGGCGCAATCAACGAAAGTGCATGCAGCAAGCACATGGAATCGGGTCCACCCGAAAATCCTACCACTAGACTATCAAACCCCTGTATAAGGTCGCTGTCTATGATTTTTGAAATTACTTTTTTTGTTGCCGACCCTTTTGTATTATTAAAATCAAGTCCCATTTAATTTCTCCTACAGGTAAAATATGTATTTAGTTCAACTCAATATTGAAAAATCTACAACCATTTTCAGTAAGCTTTGTCGCGGCATCTTCGTAGCTAATACCCTTTAGCAAAGCCATTCGTCTAACTACATGTTCGACATATTCAGCCCTATTTGGTCTTCCTCGCAGAGGTTCGGGTGCCATAAATGGTGCATCTGTTTCAGACATAATATATTCAATAGGGATAGCCTTCAGAACCTCTACTGCCTTACGACCATTCTTGAAAGTTACCGGGCCACCAAGTGAAATCGTTGCTCCAAGTTTGACATATTCTAAGGCTAATTCAGCGCTGCCACTGTAACAATGAAGTTGAACCCTTGCATCATCTTGCATCATTCCGTTCTCTCCAGGCCTTTTAGGGAACCATGATTTTCTTTCATCAGAGAAAGCCCCCTCTTCTTTTAAAATATCTAATGTAAGCTGGTTAGCATCTCTGGTATGCACTATTATTGGCAAACGAAGCTCATTTGCTAATTTGAGTTGCTTTCTAAACAAATCAATCTGCTGCGGCCTATCATCCTTCCCATAATAAAAATCTAAGCCTATCTCTCCAATTGCCTTAACCTTTTCATCCTTAGCGAGTTCTTTAATTCGATTAATATCTCTATCAGTTACTGTTAATGCATGTTCTGGATGAATCCCCGCCGAAGCAAAACACCACGAATACCTGTGCGCATTCTCTATTGCAAGCTCTGTAGAGGATACATTATCACCTACATCTATGATATATGCTAGGTCGGACTCTCCAATCGACCTAGCTCTATCTGCTCTTTCTTCTTCTGAATATTCTTCATAATTCAAATGTGTATGTGCGTCAAATAACATTTTGCCCCT
>JAAZHB010000081.1 GCA_012510935.1 Clostridiales bacterium | reverse complement strand
GCCCAAATCGACACTTTTAATGCTTATATCGGCACTTTACGACAGAGAAGAGATACTAAAGGCATACGACGAGGCCGTTAAGGAGAAATATAGATTTTTCAGCTACGGCGATGCAATGCTTATTATTTAATAAAGGATAACGAATACAAATATGGATAAAGAAAAAGCTTCAGAATTTGAGCTTCTACACAAGGACCCTAATTGCAAGGCAAGAAGGGGTCGCCTTACAACTAAACATGGAACTATTGAGACACCAGTATTTATGCCAGTTGGTACTCAGGCAACCGTAAAGGCTATGAAGCCCGAGGATGTCGAGAAGACCGGTGCAGAAATTATATTAGCCAACACATACCACCTTTACCTTAGACCGGGTGAGGATATTGTTGAGGAGGCTGGAGGACTTCACAAGTTCATGAACTGGGACAAGCCAATTCTTACAGATAGCGGCGGGTTCCAAGTTTTCTCGCTGGGAAAATTCCGTAAGATTACAGAAGAGGGTGTTAAGTTCAAGTCATATATCGATGGTTCAAGCCATATGATGACTCCGGAAAGCTCAATTCAAGTACAGACAGCACTCGGCTCAGATATTATGATGGCTTTCGATGAGTGCATTCCTTATCCAGCAGATAGACACTATACACAGAAGTCTCTGCAGAGGACAACTAGATGGCTGGAAAGATGTGTCGCAGAACACAAGAACACCGAGAACCAGTCTCTTTTTGGCATAATGCAAGGCGGTATGTATAAGGACCTAAGAAAAGAATCGGCTGATCAGATAACTCAATTTGATTTACCAGGATACGCAATCGGTGGGCTTTCCGTTGGCGAGCCAAAGGACTTGATGCTTGAGGTGCTCGACTACTGCGTTGATTACTTGCCGGAAAACAAGCCTAGATATTTGATGGGCGTTGGAACACCAGATTATCTATTTGAGGGTGTTGAAAGAGGCGTCGACATGTTCGACTGCGTTCTTCCTACAAGAATTGCAAGACACGGAATGGCAATGACTTCCCAGGGTGATTTGAATATTAAGAATGCTAAGTTTGCAAGGGACTTCACGCCGCTTGACCCTGAGTGCGATTGCTATGTGTGCCGGAACTACTCAAGAGCATACCTTAGACATATTTTCAAAACGGAAGAGATTCTAAGCTCAATGCTGCTATCTGAACACAACATACATTTCCTTGTTAAAATGATGGAGAACATCCGCAAGTCAATTGAGGAAGACCGCTTTATGGACTATAAGAAAGAATTCTATGGTAAGTACGGCGGAAAGTGCGAGCTTTAGCACAGGCGTAAAAGATTTTCGCCAAAAAAATAAATTATTAATGGAGTAACTATGATGGAGAGACCGATTTGCCCGCACTGTGAGGTTTGCGGAGGGTGTATTCACCAAGGCCTTGATTACGAGGCACAGCTTAAGACTAAGGACAAGCAGATTAGAAATCTTTTGATTAAGCATAATATAGATGATTCAATGTATGAGGGCATGATTCCAGCGCCCTCTATGTATGGTTATAGAAATAAGATGGAATATACATTTGGTGACCTGGAGATTGGCGGCCAGCTAGAGCTTGGTATGCACAAGAAGGGTCATTTTATGTCTATTATTACAACGGATGAGTGTCAACTTGTCCCTCAGGATTTCAATAAGGTGCTTCGCGCAACTGTCGATTTCTGTAGGGAGAGGGGATACTCTTTTTATCACAAGAAAACTCACGAGGGCATTCTTAGGAATCTCGTTGTTAGATGCGGAGTGAGAACGAATGAAATCTTGATTGATATTGTAACAAGCAGCGAGGAAGGTTTTGACTATGAGGCTTTTAAGTCATTGCTTCTTGACCTTGATCTTGACAAGAAGATTGTTGGAATTCTAAGGACTTTCAACGACAACATTGCGGATGCTGTAAATGATGAGAGAACAGAGATTCTCTATGGAAGAGATTATTACGAAGAGGAAATCCTAGGGCTGAGGTTCAAGGTAAAAGCTTTTGCTTTCTTTCAGACGAATATTGAGGCTGTTGAGAGATTATATAGCGATGCGCTTGAAATCGTGCCTGAAATCGACGATAAAACGGTATTTGACCTATATTGCGGCACGGGAACTATCACTCAGTTGATGGCTCTTAAGGCTGACAAGGTTTATGGCGTTGAGATAGTTGAAGATGCGGTAGAGTCGGCAAGACTGAATGCGGAACTGAATGGAATTGAGAATTGCGAATTCATCTGCGGTGATGTTAAGGAGAAACTATCTGAGCTGACAGAAAAGCCGGATGTTATTGTAGTAGATCCACCGAGAGTTGGAATGCATAACAAGGTTGTTGACATGCTTGCAAGCTACGATATTGACGAGTTCCTTTATATCTCTTGTAACCCAAAGACCCTTAGCATGAATCTTGAAAGGTTTGCAGAACACGGGTATGAGCCAAAATTCATGAGGGCTTATGATAATTTCCCGCTGACGAAGCACGTTGAGACGGTAGTATTGATGTCTAGGGTAGATAAGTAAGGGTGTAATAAGATAAGTAAATAAAGGGATTTCCGTGGTTTGAGGTCTGGTTTTAAGCCAGAAGGATAATCGCGGATTTTTGCTTTGAGGGAAGTTATCCAAGGTAGGCAGGTTAGATGATCAAGAAGATGATATGGATATTGATGTGGTGAGTTGACACGATTGCTGGCAAAGACGTGGTGAGTTGATAAGATGACTAACGAAATCAGCATAGGTGTCGTTGGTGAAAAGAATTCGAAGTAACTTTCCTAAGAATGATAATAATAAAATAAAGGGTTTCTGACATTGCATCTTTTGCTCAATTATTTCTATCAAGATGTTAATATCAGAAAACCCTTTTGATCCGAAAAAGTATATCAATCACTATACAATCAATAGTGTAAGTCAACAG
>JAAZHB010000080.1 GCA_012510935.1 Clostridiales bacterium | reverse complement strand
ATAATCATTACAAGAGAATAAAGCACGTCGAGAATACATCGAAGTCTAAAGATGAGAATAGTGTTGAGATTCAGAAGAGCAACATACTTCTTCTCGGTCCAACAGGAAGTGGAAAGACTTTACTTGCACAAACTCTTGCAAAGACACTAGATGTGCCATTTGCGATTGTCGATGCTACATCTCTTACAGAGGCTGGTTATGTAGGAGAAGATGTTGAGAACATTCTTCTTCGTCTAATTCAAGCAGCTGATGGAGACATCGAAAGAGCTCAGAAGGGTATTATCTATGTTGATGAGATTGACAAGATTGCTCGTAAGTCTGAGAATACATCTATTACTAGAGATGTAAGTGGCGAGGGTGTTCAACAAGCGCTACTCAAGATTATTGAAGGAACAGTTGCCAATGTTCCGCCACAAGGTGGAAGAAAGCATCCTATGCAGGAGTTTATTCAATTTGATACAACAAATGTATTGTTTATTTGCGGAGGAGCTTTTACAGGCCTTGCAAATATTATTAAGAGAAGACTAGGAGATAAAGTCATTGGCTTTAATTCCGAAAATGAAGCTGCTGAAATCAATGAGGCAGATATTCTTCTTAAGGTTGAGGGACAGGACCTGGTTAGATTCGGTATTATCCCTGAACTAATTGGCAGATTGCCAGTTGAGATTGCTTTGAGTGAGCTTTCAGAAGCAGCACTCGAAAGAATAATAAGAGAGCCAAAGAACTCTCTTATTAAACAATATGAAGCATTATTAGCTATGGATAATGTTGAGCTTGTTGTCGAAGACGATGCTATTACAGCAATCGCAGCCAAGGCTATCGAGATGAAGACTGGCGCGAGAGGCCTTAGAGGAATATTTGAGTCGATGATGACAGAAATAATGTATGAAATACCATCAGATCCTGATGTTGAAAGATGCATTATTACAAAAGATGTAGTTGAGAATGGTGCTAAACCGCTTCTTGAGAAAAGAGCATAGACTTTAATGATTTTAGGCGGCAAGCGTTTATCGTTAGCCGCCTATGTCTTTATTATTGAAAGTTCGAGGAAAAACAGTATGAATGAAAATAAAATCCCGTTTATTGCTATAAAAGGACAGACATTCTTCCCTGACACAACAATAGGATTTGATGTAGGAAGAGATAAGTCTATTGCCGCAGTCAATAAGGCGATGGAGGAAGATAAAACATGTGTAGTTGCAACTCAGAAGGATACATCAATAAATGATCCTTCGAATGAGGACTGCTATCACACTGGCGTAATTATTAGAATAAAACAAGTAGTAAAAAGACATGAAAACTATATCCGTGTTTTAGCTGAGTGCGAAAGCAGAGTTAGAATAGAAGAAATATATGATAACGGAGAGATATTGTGCTGCGATTATGAACTTGCAGAAGACAAAGACAATTCTCTTGAAGACAGTTTCCTACTTGCACAAATTAGAGTTTTAAAGAAGACTTTTATTAGATATATTGAGCTGTCAGATTCAAGAGAGGGTTTTGCACAATCGCTCTTTGATGAGAATGAAGATGGGGCTGTAATTTGCAATATTATTTCTAGTGAAATTGAAATACCTTTCTCTGAAAAGCAGACTTTGCTAGAGATTGACTCAGTTCAGATACGAATTGAGCATTTAATTGAACTGATCAACAACGAGAATCAGGTACTTTCGATTGCGAAGAGAATAAGCAATAAAGTAGCTAAAAATATGAACCGCGGACAGAGGGAATATTATCTTAGAGAACAGCTCCAAGTAATAAAAGAAGAACTTGGTGAAGATGACAGCGAGAGCAGTGAAATAGAAGCTTGGAAAAAGAAGCTTGATGAGCTAAAGTTGCCTGAGAAAATCGATGCAAAGCTGCGAAAGGAAATTGATCGTTTTGCTAAAATGCATGCGATGAGTCCAGATGCTAATGTGTCAAGAACATATATCGAGACAATCTTATCTCTACCATGGAACAATTCATCTAAGGCTAGTGTTAATATTAAGAAGGCAGAGAAAACTCTTAATGAAGACCATTATGGCCTTGAGAAAGTTAAAGAGAGAATTGTGGAGTCTCTTGCAGTTATGCATCTTACTAAGGGTAACAAGGGTCCAATTATTTGTCTTGTAGGCCCTCCCGGAGTAGGAAAGACTTCAATCGCGAAGTCAATTGCAAAAGCTACTAATAGAGAATATATGAGGATGTCACTTGGTGGAATCAAAGATGAAGCTGAAATTCGTGGACACAGAAGGACATATATCGGAGCTATTCCAGGTAGAATAATAAATGGAATAATTGAGACAGGAACAAATAATCCTCTTATTCTTTTTGATGAAGTTGATAAGATTGGACAAGACTTTAATGGTGATCCGGCATCAGCACTTCTTGAGGTACTAGATCCAGAACAGAACAAGGACTTTACAGATAGATATCTGGAAATCCCATTTGATTTGTCGAAAGCTATGTTCATTACAACTGCAAATACTACATCTACTATTCCAGGACCGCTGCTTGATAGAATGGAAGTTATTGAATTGCCAAGTTATGTAGAGGAAGAGAAGGTAAGAATTGCAGAGGATTACCTCCTCCCTAAGCAACTCAAAGAACATGCAATCAAGAAAAGTCAATTGGCAATTAGTGAATCTGCAATAAGAGATATTATCAATTATTACACAAGAGAAGCTGGTGTGCGTAATCTAGAAAGAGAGATTGCAAATATTTGCAGAAAATCTGCAAAGAGCATCGTGGTTGATAAAAAGAACCGTTTCAGTGTTACTTCCCGCAATATCGACAAATTCCTAGGCCGGAAGAAATTCATTGAAGATATGGCGGATTTGAATTCAGAAGTAGGCACAACAACAGGACTGGCATGGACTGCTGTAGGCGGAGTAACTTTGGATATAGAAGTCGTAAAGATGCCCGGCAGCGGAAAGCTTGTTTTGACAGGGCAAATGGGCGATGTAATGAAAGAATCGGCTCAGACTGCTCTTGGATATGTTAGGTCGGTTTCGGAAAAATATAATATTAATGAGAAACTGTTCAAGGATTATGATATTCAAATTCATATCCCAGAGGGAGCAACACCTAAGGATGGCCCATCCGCTGGTGTTACAATGACATGTGCGCTTTTGTCTGCTCTCACAGACAAACCAGCTCGTAGAAATATTGCTATGACAGGAGAGATTACTCTTAGAGGCAAGGTTCTGCGAATAGGCGGACTCAGAGAGAAGACTCTAGCTGCATATAGACAGGGAATTAAGACTGTATTAGTGCCAAAGGATAATCTAGCTGATATTGAAGATATTCCGGCAACTGTTAGGAAGAAAATGAAGTTTATTCCGTTGGAGACAGCTGAGGATGCTATAAAGCTTATTCTCGAATAATGAAGGGAGGCGAAAGAATGAAAATCAATAAATCAGATCTTGAAAGTGTCGCTGTTAGACCAGCGCAATATCCAGAACCAGATCGGTTCGAGATTGCTTTTGCTGGAAGATCTAATGTTGGCAAATCCTCACTATTGAATCTTCTAACTGGAAGAAAGAAACTCGCAAGAGTGTCAGGAAGCCCAGGCAAAACAAGAACAATCAACTTCTATCTTGTAAACGATGATTTTCGCATAGTTGACCTTCCAGGATATGGTTATGCAAGAGTATCAAAATCTGAGTCACAAAAGTGGGGCGAGATGCTTGAACTTTATCTTGAGAAAAGAGATAATCTACTTAAGGTTGTACAGCTAGTTGATATCAGGCATAAGCCAAGTGTTCAAGATATTCAGATGTATGATTATCTAAAATACTATTCACTAGATGGAATTGTTGTCGCAACAAAGGCTGATAAGGTTTCTAATAATGAGAGACAGAAGTGTCTGAAGACTATTAGAGAAACTCTAGGCATGAATAAAGAAGATATAATTATTCCAGTTTCGTCATTGAAGAGAACTGGAAATGACAAGCTGCTTGATGTAATTGATGAACTATTAGATACTGCTAAGAAAACAAGAGGTGTTTAGCGATGATTAAAAAGACAGAGACCATTGGGCATGTTCTGTATACTGAAGCAGAACTTCTCAGGAGAGCAAAGGAAATCGGAAAACAAATCACTAAAGATTATGATGGCGAGGAAGTAATTCTTCTGGGAACCTTAAAGGGGTCATTGTTCTGGATGGCAGATGTTATGAAGAATATCGACCTCGATACAAAGATGGATTTCATGGTTGCAAGCAGCTATGGTTCTTCGACAATGAGTTCTGGAGTTGTAAAGATGAGCCTTGAGCCAGCTGAGAACCTTTATAATAAGAATGTAATCATAGTTGAAGATATCATTGATACAGGCAACACACTCTCATATATAGTAAAGAAAATTGAGCAGAGAGCTCCAAAGAGTGTAAAGATTTGTACTATGCTAGATAAACCATCAAGAAGAACAGCAGATGTTAAGGGCGATTATGTTGGATTTGAAGTTGAAGATCTATTTGTAATTGGATATGGACTAGACTTTGACCAGAAGTATAGAGGTCTTCCTTATATTAGTTTTCTTGATCCAGAATCAATAGAGAATCTATAACAAGGCTTCAATTTAAACATATTAAAGATAGAATATGGCAACACTAGTTGCATTAAAGATTTCAGAAGGAGTAGAGATGAACTTATAGTTCGTTCATACTCCTTTGAATTGAGAAAAAATAATACTATAAAACCAGAAAGGATTATTATGTTACGCAGATTTGCGGAGGACTTAAAATGCGAGTTTAAAGGTTATAATGGAGCGTCTTTGACAAAAGATTTATTGGCGGGAATTACGGTTGCGGCAGTCGCGCTTCCGCTAGCGCTTGCATTCGGTGTAAGTTCGGGAGCTAATGCAGCCGCCGGACTTATAACAGCAATTATTGCTGGGCTGGTAATGAGTTTTTTTGCAGGAGGGTATTACCAGATTTCAGGCCCTACAGGCGCTATGGCAGCTATATTAATGTCACTAGTTGCAAGCTACGGAATGACAGGGGTATTCGTTGCAACATTTTGCGCAGGAGTTATTTTGTTAATATCTGGAATATTACATCTAGGTAAGCTCACATCATTTATACCAGCACCTGTAATTACAGGGTTTACTTCAGGGATTGCGGTTATTATAGCACTCGGTCAGATTGATAATATGTTCGGGACCCATTCAGAGGGAACGACAGCAGTTCTAAAACTATTTAGCTATTTTAAACACGGCTTTAGTCCAGACTGGACAACAGTTGCCATAGGCGTATTCGTAATTCTATTCATGATTATTTTTCCCAAGAAATGGAACGCGGTTATACCAGCATCACTTCTAAGTATTATAATTACAACAGCCGGTTCAATTATACTAGGTCTAGATGTTGCGACAGTAGGAGCAATTCCAAAAACCTTAATCCCAGAACAACACTTATTATTAGCATCACTTGACTTCAAAACAATTGCAGCTCTTATTACACCAGCTTTTTCAATTGCGATTCTAGGAATGATTGAATCATTGCTTTGTGGTGCAAGTGCTGGAAGAATGACGGGAAAAAGATTAGATGCAAATCAGGAACTAATTGCTCAGGGAATTGGTAATATTATTCTTCCGTTCTTTGGCGGAATTCCGGCAACAGCTGCAATCGCAAGAACAAGCGTAGCTATTAAGTCGGGAGCTCGCACAAGACTGACAGGAATTTTCCATGCGGCAGGACTTCTAGTATCAATGTTTGCTCTCGCACCGGTTATGTCACAAATTCCGTTGCCTGCTCTCGCAGGTGTCCTTATGGTTACAGCTTGGAGAATGAATGAGTGGGATTCAATTAGATATATGTTCTCACATAAATTTAAGGGCGCAATGCTAGAATTTGTTGCAACTATGGTAGCAACTATTATTTTCGACCTTACAGTTGCAATAATGGTAGGAGTTCTAATTGGTCTTGTATTCTTGGTATCAAGGCTTTCGCTGATTGAAATAAATGTTGAGCCAGTTGACTTTACAAGAATGAATGACGGTAACAAGAATCTTGTTGATAGATACAGCAATGCTTGTGT
>JAAZHB010000079.1 GCA_012510935.1 Clostridiales bacterium | reverse complement strand
TGCAAGTGGGGAATCATTCCTTCTATTGTGGACACTAAAGAGGTCAATTGGGCAACGAAAGATAAGCTGATTTATAACGGCTCTGCACATACAATTTATTTGACGGGACTTCCAGATTATATTATCTGTGAGTACACTGGCAACATTGCAACAGATGCCGGTGCTTACTATGCAACCGCTAAGCTATCTTCGATTAGTCCAAACTATATTGCTCCAACAGTGGATGACTGTTCTTGGAAAATTGCAAAGGCGAGATGGAACTTTGATGACCTAGAGTGGAATGTGACAGATGAGCATTCTTACGATGGAAGCTATAAGAGAGCATTTATTACAAATGTTCCTTATGAATTTGAGGCGAAATATATAGACAACGAGAAATGTGAAGCTGGAAAATATCTGGCGACTGCAACTCTTAAGTCAAGGTCAAAGAATGTCGAGGAACCAGAGCCGTTTACACATGTATGGGAGATAAGAAAAGCAGACTATGATATGAGCCAAGTTAGGTGGAGATATTCTGATGCAACCCCATATACGGGACAGGAACTATACAATGAACTTGAGAATCTTCCAGAGACTGTATATCCAATATATAGAAATAATGTCGCAACTG
The DNA here is from genome assembly GCA_012510935.1 of Clostridiales bacterium. The sequence continues at coordinate 3,242 of JAAZHB010000079.1, read as the reverse complement.
ACGCTGGTAGTTACGTGACCGAGGCATATTTTGAGGTAAAGGATTCAAAGAATTACAATGTTCCAGATTCGTTGTACTGCAATTGGTCAATAAAAAAGGCAAGCATTGATATTAGCAAACTGAACTGGGTTGGCGATTTGGATTCAATTTATGATGGCAGTGTTAAGAGCGTTATGCTTGAAGGGATTCCAGAAAATGTTAATGTCAAGTATGTATGTAATGAGGCCTCTGCGGTGGGAGTATATGAGTGCGTAGCTGTATTGCAACACCAAGATGCTAATAATTATGAAGAGGTTGAACCACAAAGTATTCGTTGGACAATTCGAAAAGGTGCTTTTGATTTAAGTGATGTTAGATGGAGTTATAAAGCACCATTCAAATATGATGGAACGACTAAGAGCATTGAGCTAGTCGGACTTCCTGAGGATGTCGAAGTAGTATATGAGGGAACAAGTGCGACGGCTGCTGGCGAATACTTGGGAATCGCTGCAATAATTGTTAATGAAGAGTGCCTTGAGAAGCCTTATGTTGAACCAATTAAGTGGGAGATAAAGAAGCTTGATTATGATATGAGTAATACCGAGTGGGTTGAACTCAAGGATATGGTTTATGATGGAGGAAAGAAGGGGGCATGGCTTGTCGGATATCCTGATGTGTTAGAGCCTGTCTACGAAGGAAATGTTGAGATTGATGCAGGTGAATATATTGCTTCGGCGACTTTCAACAATGTTGATGACAATTATAATGTTCCTACGGTACCAACTCATAAATGGAGTGTTCAGAAAGCGCCAATTACTGAACATGAAGTAGCTTGGGAGCCATCTGAATCATTTGTTTATGATGGAGATGAGCATGGCATTGAACTCAAGACGGAGACAAAGGTACATAAGACTAAGAAAGGGATCTTTAGTAAGACTGAAGTAAACGAGGAAGTGCTTATTCTTGGTTTGCCAGAGGGAATGACTGTTAAGACAGAGAATGATAGAGCAACAGAGCCAGGAGAATATACTGCAATAGCATATGTATGTCCTGCCGAGGATGATGTGAACCATACCTTATCTGCGCCTATAGAATGCAAATGGGAGATTAATAGAGAGACTGAAATTGAAGAATAGATAATAGTCAGAGGCATTGGGTTTGCTTGTGCGGCTGACTGGATAGTTGGAGTTACAAATTGACGGATAGGACTAAAGGGAACATAGCGCTGTTGATTACTGCCATTGTGTGGGGCACAGGCTTTATAGGACAAAAGTTGGGGATGGAAGCACTTCCACCCCTTGCTTTTAATGGTACAAGGCAGCTTCTTGCAGGAGCATTGCTTTTGCCAATCATGGTTAGCAATGTTAAGAAGACGGGATATCTTGATAGAACTAAGCATTCTGTAGATTCAATCAATTTTCGAAAGAAGAAGCTTCTTAAAGCGGGACTTATTTGTGGTATTCTCATGGTGCTAGGAACAAATCTGCAGCAGGTTGGACTTATGACGGTATCTGCTGGGAAATCAGGTTTTATTTCTGCCGTGTATATTGTTTTTGTCCCGCTTGTAGGACTGTTCTTTGGGAGGAAAATCGGGCTTCAAACGGCGGGTTGCTGTTTGTTAGCGATGGTTGGATTTGGATTTCTGAGCCTTAAAGGAGGCCTTGCAGGAACAACCCCGGGAGATTGGTTGACTCTAGCATCAGCATTAAGTTTTGCGCTTCAGATAACTGCTGTTAATTGCTTTGTAGATAAAGACAACGATATTATTATTTCAACACTTCAAATGATATTTACTGGAATATTTACTCTGGTGATTTCTTTTTTCTTCGAGCAGGCAAGCATGGAAGGGTTTGTACAATCAATCCCTGTAATTCTTTATACTGCATTTATCCCGACTGCGATTGGATATACATTGCAAATTGTGGGACAGAAGTATGCAGAGCCAACGACCGCAGCCTTTCTGATGAGCTTAGAGGCTGTTTTCGCGGTTCTCTTTGGTGCGATAATGCTAGGAGAAACGATGAGCCTTAGAGAGACCATAGGGGCAGGATTGATTTTCGTATCAAATATTTTGATACAATATGAACCGAAGTCAAGCAAAAAAAACAAGGCAAGAAGCCTTGATAAGAGATAATAACCTAAATAAAGAACTGGTGCGCCAGAGTGGATTCGAACCACCGGCCTTTTCATTCGGAGTGAAATACTCTATCCCCTGAGCTACTGGCGCATAACACATAATATTATACACTATTTTTGAAAATAAAGTTGGGAGTTATGAAACAGAAATTATATTTTATTAGGCATGGGCATACGGCAGGGACAGCTGATGGCTATATGTACGGTGCTACAGATTTGCCGTTAACACTCGAGGGCGCAAGGGAGATTGAAGCTTTTGCTAAGCAGGACCTTTATCCAACTCCAAATGACGCAATTGTGTATATTTCGGGTATGCTTAGAACAAAACAGACCTTGGATGCGATTTATGGCGATATCCCTTTCCTTGTGGCACCTGCACTAAAGGAAATTGATATGGGCGACTTTGAAATGAAGCCGCTTGATGATTTGATGGCTGATCAGTGGGCTAAAGACTGGCTTCTAGGCAGGAAACCTGAGGAGAAGGCGCCGGGAGGAGAAAGCTTTGGTGGCTTTGTAAATAGAGTTGTAAATGGTGTACATGAGATAATTGAAAAAAATATAGAGAAGAATAATGACAGAATGATAGTGATCTGTCATGGAGGAGTAATTTCAACTGCAATGACGGAACTTTTTCCCGAGGATGAGAAAAAAGACTGGGATTGGACACCGCATCCAGGCGGAGGCTTTGAGGTAGAACTTGATGACGGTAAAGCAACGGACTATCATTTTATTGGACTAAAAGACCTTGAAGGGGATATGTCAAAGCAGATAGAGGAGCTAAAGGCGTAGGTGAGAAAATAGTGAAAAAAGCTGGTTTTGTGAGAATTAATTACAAGTAGTGAGAAAATTTGTAATTAATTACAAAAAATGCATTGACATATGTGACAAATGCATATATATTAGATATAGATTTAGCGTACAGACGCAGAAAGGGGACATACACATGACTAGGAAGAACATGATGGAAATGGAAATGATGATGGGCATGTGCATGCCACAAGTAACGTAGGTACCGGATCTAACAAATTGCTTTAGATTCTATCTGTGCTGTTTGTCGTGAGACAAGCAACGTGTGTAGAAATTTACTCGAGGCAGGTCGTTAGACCTAGCCTCGATTTTTTTATTAT
>JAAZHB010000078.1 GCA_012510935.1 Clostridiales bacterium | reverse complement strand
ATATCTTCAAGGTATACATTACGAGCAAGCTGTTGAGTAATTGTACTTGTACCACTGATACCGCCACCGCCAGTAATAGAGCTGACTACAGCACCCGCCATACGAGTCCAGTTAAATCCATGATGCTTCCAGAATGTTTTATCTTCGATTGAAACAAAGGCATTGACCAAATCTTTTGGTAAATCCTCATACGAAACTACATCTCTATCTTCTGTGTAATACACCGTGTCAACCATATTCCCATCGGAATCATATATCTGAGAACTTTCCGCAACACTTGCATAAATGTCATCGGCATTTATCTTGGGCGCTGTTGTAATGATTACCAGTGCGTAGATAATAAATGCAAGAATAAAGGTTAGACCTAGAATCACAATGTTTAAAATAAACTTTTTTAGACTGAAACGAAGTGGTTTATTTTTAACTTTCTTACCATTCACAATTACAAATTCACCTTCAGATGGATTGTAGTATGGGTTGGTATCAAAAAATAGGAACATGAAAATAGCCTTGATCTTCTCCTTTAGAGTAAGACCTTTTAAATCAAGACTCATATTACTATATTTAAATTTCTTGTTGGATTTAGAGTTGCTCTTTTTATCTTTCTTGCCTTTTCTTCCTAGGCGAGAACTCTTTTCGGCTTTCTTGTCACTTTTATCTTTAGTAGAAGCAACTTTCTCTGCCTTGCCGGCTGCCGAATCTTTGGCACCTTCTTGAATCTTCGACATTGTCTGATCATTACTTCTGCCATGGAAAGTTTTTGCAGCTGTATATCTTGCATCGCTAGTTGCATCAAGATAGGAATCAATGTCTGTTGTAAAGTTGTCGCTTGGACTTTCGAACTGAGATAGAAAATCATCGATTTCCGTCATCTTGTCAGTTCGTTTATCATCATCGCTTCGCATTACAAGCCTCCTTTTGATTTTTGATTATAAAATTATATCATAAGACAATTAGTTATATAAAGAATAATTACTATTTTATGTTTAACAGGTGCAAACATTTCTCATGCCTTATGTCAAAACGATCTTCATTTGTGTTATTTGCTTTTATTACATCACATACAAAATTTGACGAAATTCTAACTGCTTCGATTAGCGATTTGCCACACAAATATTCTGCAATTAGAACTGAAGAAAATATATCACCTGTGCCAATAAATGGGGTAGGGATATATTCGTATTCTAGTTTGTTAATACTGTCCGTTCGTGCGTCATAAACTAAGTTGAATGATATGCCGTCGTTGTCTATACAACTTTTAATAACGATATCTTTGGGACCTAGCTCGCAAATCTTATCGATAACAAGTTTATACTCTTCTTTTGTAAGAGATGCGCGACCCTCAAATAATCCGCTAATCATGAGTGCCTCAGTAAAATTCGGCATTATGACTGTGGCTTTTGATGCGAGCTTCCGGTTACTGTCTATGGCTCCTTTGTACATGTCCGGATAGAGCTTCCCATCGTCGGCCATTATTGGGTCAACAAAGACTAAAGGGGAGTCTTGCGCTTCAATTAAATCAATAATGATTGAAGCCTGTTCACCGGAATTAATAAACCCAGTTGAGATGCAATTAAACTTGAAGCCTAGTTCATCCCACTTCCTTATAGTCCTTTTCATAAAATCACTTGTATCTAGTATCTCTGAAGTCCCATAGTCAAGAGTATTTGAAACGAGAGCTGTCGGTAGCACATAAGGGTGAAGCCCATAGTGTGCTAATACTGGTAGCATTGCAAAAGTTGACACTCTACCATATCCACAGACATCATTTACAAGTAATAATGATTCTAAGTTATCTTCCATTAATATAGTTTACCTTTCGTTATCCTATCAATTGATTAAATTGATAAGATGTTGCCTTTATCATTTATATAGCAAAGCACTGTGTTAGCATATAATTTCTCTGTATCTTCGGATAATCTCATATGCACTATATCCATATTTGAATTCTTTGCGTTCAAATAGCTGCAAGGAGTAAAGAATGCATCAGTTTTATCATCTTGGATAAAGTCCATAAATGAGACATCATTTACTTTCTGGTAAGTAAATGCTAGATTCTGAGCTAGTTTGCTATCGGTGTTACTCCAATCATCATTCTTATTTGAGACAGTTGCAGAACTTCCAACCAAATCAGCCGCAGTTGCATTCTCATCAAGTACCTTGTCCAAATAAGTCTTAGTAAGAGCCGAGGTTGAAACCTCAAGTGAAAGTATGCCATCTTGTGCTGTTAAATTATCTATACAATTTATAGCATAGCTATCTCCATCTTCGGAACCATCAGGAGCTTCACCTTTATCAAATGTATATGTTCCATTCTTTATTGTATAGATAAGTGTATTCAAGTAATCAACTGCTTCATCGGATAAAGCCTCTGTTGGAACATCGGTACTATTATCAACCATTTCATATTCGTAGTAAATATCTGGGAAATCATCACTATATTTGTCAATGTAACTTTGAGATTTATCATTAAGCCACTCAGTAAAAGCTTCTACAGAGTATGAATCCATTGTGATAGTTACTTCAATTGAGCTAGGGTACATATTTGAGTTAGCTACCACATTTATATTAGAAATTTGGTAAGTGTAATGCTTGTTCTTCATCCTTGATAGAACAGTTCCAAATGCTGTAATTGGATTTGGTTGGGATGAAATAGTTGAAGTAATATTTTCCGGACTAACTCCACCAATGCGAAGCTTCAATGTAGTATCGGAAGTTACACTTTGAGTAGAGTAAGGAACTTGGATGGTACTAGTTGCATTCGCAAACGACTTGTCCGAAAGGTATCCTTTATCACCATAATCAAGATAAATAACTTTGGCATCATCTGAAAAATACTTACTATTGATATTCTTGTAGCCGATTCCAGAGTTGGCATCGTTATTGAAGAAAATTACAGTGTATTTCCCAGCGTCGATATTCGAACTTGCTACAGCAGCGGCTGTCGAAAGGGAACTGGCATCTGTCTCTGTTGTAAGATAGTCATAGCTTGTCGCAATTATCGTAGGAGATACATCTTCTTTTCCAGAAATAGCATCCGAAGTGAAAATTATATTGTTACTGTCATCGACTTCGTAGTTAAGCTTATTGTCGTCTGCCCATTTTTTTAAGTAAGCAAACATGTCTTCATTGGAAGTAAATCCTTCTGAAGCTGTAACTATGTCGGTTTTAAAATCTCTAAAACTAGTTTTATCTAGCAGCTTATTCTTGCTGTTCTTATACAAAGAAATGGAAGCAATAATTGCTAGTACTATTATAATAAAGTAGATAATATATCTTACTGGACTCTTTGATTTTTGCATCTTTACACACTCTCTCGTTTAATCAGTTTATAATTCTTTATTATACTATATAAAACTCTTATATTAAAGAGATTGAAGTTGTAGTTAGAGTGAAAAAATTTACTGCATTTTGGAAAAAATAGAATTTTTTCCAAAGTTTTCCTGAAAAGGCTTGCAAAGTAGGATATGTTTTGTTAATATAAATGAGCGCCTTTTGAAGAGGCGTATATTTAAGAAATTAAGTAAGGAGGTGCGGTAAATGTCTAAGAAATGTGAAGTATGTGGCAAGATTCAGACTTCAGGTAATGCAGTTTCTCACTCAAACAGACACTCAAGAAGAAAGTGGAATCCTAATATTCAGACAGTAAGAGTTGAGGAGAACGGCAGCGTTAGAAAGGCTTCAGTATGCACTAGCTGCCTGAGATCAGGCAAGGTAAACCGTGCCGTTTAGTTTATATACAGGCTTGGTATAGGAGCAATGCTCATTTGAGCATAGCTCCTTTTTTATTTGCCTATTTATTATGATATAATACCAATATGATTAAGATAAATGAAAATGATTATGGAACAATATCTGTAGAGGACAATGTGTTGTCTAATCTAATCTACGAGGAGATTCAGAAGATGTCTCCTTATATGTTTGTGTGCACGAAGCAAGGCAAATCTATCGTTGGAGTATATAAACTTGCATCCGAGAAGTTTATTCATCCAGTTGAGATAGATAGGCGAAGTGAAGGGGTTTCAATAAAATTCTATGTAATCGTAAAATTTGGAGAGAGCATTAAATCTTTGAGCAATATCATTTTTGATAGAATTGAGGAAATTTTTGATATGTTTTCACTTGATAAACCCACTATGATTACAATGCATGTTAAGGGAATTTATTCTAAACAGATATCACCTAGAAATTCTGAAATTGTGAGAAGATATGACAGCGAGACTGACACTACAAGATAATATCTCTTGTATAAAGGGCGTTGGAAAGAAGAAATGTGAGAGGCTCTCGGTTCTTGGCATTAGAACGGTGAGAGATCTTTTAATGCATTATCCATATAGATACAAGGATAGAAGAAAGCCTGTCTTATCGTCGCAATTAAATGAAGATAAAGAATTTCTGGTAACTGCTGTCCTAATAAAGAAAAGCATGAGGCCTTTCGGTGGAAGAAAGAGCCTCGTAGAGCTAACTATGAGAGATGAAGCTGGAACCTTTGCAGTAGTTTTCTTTAATATGCCTTATATCGCAAAGCAACTGGATATTGGGTGCCAATATAGTGTTTTTGGCAGAATGCATCAGAGGAACGGGCTTAAGGTTTTCAACAATCCGGAGATTATAAAGACAAACTCCGAGAATGACATTAGAGGAATTATTCCTGTTTATAGGTGCACTCAAGGCATAAGCAATAAAGATTTTATCAAATGGCTGAGATTTGTCCTTGATAATTTGAACTTGGAAGATGACTGGCTCAGCGATTCTATTGCTAAAGATAACAAGCTTTGCAATGAACTATATGCTTACAAGAATATTCATTTTCCTGCTGGGACAAATGAGTACAAGGTTGCTAGATATAGATTGATTTATGATGAACTGTTAATCTACCAGATTGCTATTAGAAAAAACAGATTGAGGGTCAAAGGAAGTACAGAGGATGCGTCTATCGATGACTTATCTATAGATGACTTCGTTGGTGGCTTGCCGTTTGAATTGACAAGCGGTCAAAAAACTTGCATAGAAGAAATTGAAGCAGATTTAATATCGCATAATCCAATGAATAGATTGGTTCAAGGAGATGTTGGATGCGGTAAGACTGTTGTTGCTGAAGCGGCAATCTATAAGGCTGTTAAGGCAGGATGTCAATGCGCATATATGGCCCCAACGGAGATACTGGCTAACCAGCATTTTAAAAGGATTTCGGAAGATTTCGCGAAATATGGAATTTGCGTAAAGCTTCTTACTAGTGGAATGAAGACTAGCGACAAAAGAGATTCTTTGCAAGGCCTTTGCGATGGAAGCGTGGATGTTGTCATTGGAACACATGCCATTATTCAAAAGGATGTTGAATTCAAGAATTTGGCGCTTGTTATTACTGATGAACAACATAGATTCGGTGTTAATCAAAGACGTAGTCTTTCAGACAAGGGAAGAGCGGTAAATGTTATGGTTATGACGGCTACTCCTATCCCAAGAACACTTGCGGCAACGGTGTATGGAGATATGGATTATTCCATTATTAGAACACTCCCAAAGAATCGTAAGCCTGTTGTTACTCGAGTTCTTAGTCCGTCCTCTAGGGAGAGGGCTTATGTGGCACTAGCAGAAGAGGTTAAACATAAGAATAGAGGGTATGTACTTGCACCAAGCATTGATAGCGAAGATGAGGATATATCATCGGTAAATGCGTTATATGAAGAAATTAGGTCAAAATTCACAGAATACAATATAGGGCTGGTTCATGGCAAACTTCTCTCTAAAGAGAAAGAGTCCATTATGCAAGATTTTTCAGATGGGAAAATTGATATTCTAGTATCCACTGTTGTAATTGAAGTCGGCATTGATGTGCCTGAAGCGACAATAATTATAATTGAGAATAGCGAGAGATTTGGACTTGCGCAGCTACATCAGCTTAGAGGAAGGGTCGGGCGTTCTGACAGAACATCATATTGTTATTTAATCAATTACAGCAGGAGTGAGACTGCTGTTGCTAGGGCGAAAGCAATGATGACGATGAGCGACGGCTTTGAGATAAGTGAAGAAGACTTTAGGCTGAGAGGACCGGGAGATCTTGCCGGAACCATGCAGCATGGAGCTTATCAGAGTCATATACTATCATTGTGTAAATATGAAGAGATTCTCGAAAGGGCAACGAGGAGTGCGGATATGATTTTGGCCGATGCGCAAGAAAACGATATGACTGAAATCAATTATAGAGTTCTTGCCTATGACAAAATTGATAATACAGAAGTAATTTAAATATGAGGAGTTTATTTAATGAAGATAACATCAGGAGAATATAAGTATAGAAAGTTGGAGATTCCAGAGGGAATTCGACCAACAACGGAGAAAGTTAGAGAAGCAATTTTCAGCATGATAAGAGAATGGATTCCAAACGGAATTTGTGTCGATCTATTTGCAGGTTCTGGAGCTCTTGGGCTTGAAGCATTATCTAGAGGTGCCGCGAGATGCTATTTTAATGAAGGCAACAGAAAGAACTATAAAGTTCTTAATGCAAATGTTTCAAATTGCAAAGCAGAAGATAAAGCAGTTGTATCAAACAATGATTTCAGAACTGCTTTGGCAAATATTTCTGAGAAGGTGGATGTTATTCTAGCAGACCCTCCATACAATGATGGCTACTATGAGGAGATGTTCGATCTAATCAATAAGTACGAACTTCTTGATGAAGGAAGTATTGTTGTAGCAGAGCATCTTAACGAAAAGCCTCTTCAGGAATCGTATGGAAGACTGGTTAGGTTTAAGGCGAAGAAATATGGAACGATTGCAGTAGATGTGTATATTGTGGAGTAATTGAAGAATTAGTGCGATTTGAGGCGTAATTATCAATTATTACTTGCATACATCTAGCTTTCATTCTAAAATGAGAGGGTATAGGTAAGTTGCAATTGCCATAGACTAAGTTTAGACTCTGGCTATAGAAATTGCAGTAGTAAAGAAGGATTGTTAAATGAAAAGAAAAGCTCTTTATGCGGGGTCATTTGATCCGATAACGAATGGACATCTGAATATTATTCAAAGAGCTGCAAGTATGTACGATGAATTAATAATAGGCGTAATTGAGAATGTCAGCAAAGAGCCTCTTTTTTCGCTCGAGGATAGAGAGCATATTGTAAAAGAGGTCACAGCAGATATTCCAAATGTAAAGGTTGAATCCTTTAGTGGCTTGCTTGCGGACTATGTAAATAACAATAATTTCCAAGCGATAATAAGGGGCTTGCGTGCTACAACCGATTTCGAGTATGAGATATCTATGGCGCAGATGAATGCAAGACTTTTAAATGAAGGAATTGAGACAGTTTTTCTTATGACTGATCCAAGATATTCTTTCATCAGCTCGTCGCTTATTAAGGAAGTGGTCTCTTTGGGCGGAGATGTCGAGGGACTTATTCCAGAATATACTGCAAATATGATAAAAGAAAAACTTGGACAATAGTACAATAGGAGGATGATATTATGAGTGATGAAATGAATAATTCAGCAAAGACTAAGAAGGTTTTTGAACTGCTTGATGAACTTGAGGATGTTGTTAATACATCGTCCAAGCTACCACTTTCGGATAAGAGTGTTATTGATGCAGAGCTTACAAGAGAACTAATTGAAGACATTAGAGTTGCTATCCCAAGAGATTTGCACGAGGCTGCGTGGCTTATTGGCGAGAAGGATAGAATTATCAATGAATCAAGAGAGCAATATAATAAGGTATTAAGCTCAGCTAAAGAACAGGCAGAATACCTTGTTGAGAATAGCGCAATTACCAAAGATGCTCAGAAGAGAGCAAATGCCCTAATTACAGAGGCAGAAAAGCATAGCAAGTATATGAAGCTAAAGTGCTATGAACATATTGATAAGATCCTTTATGATTTGCAGAACAATATAAATGTTACAGAAGCTACTTATGTTGAGCCAATGAGAGACCAACTAGTATCTTCTTATAGAAATATGCAAACACAGCTAAGTGAAGATCGTAGTCAGATGAGAACTCTTGCTGAACAGATGAAGCTACAGGGTGCGGAAACTGACAGCGTGAATGAGTAGTAAATGACTTTCTAGAGGTGGCTTTTGCTGCCTCTTATTTTTTTTAAAACAGCGGGATAGTGTCACAATTAGATTAGTAAAGGCGGATTGATTTTGACAGGCGTAGGAATTATTGCAGAATATAACCCTCTGCACAATGGACATGTATATCACATTAAACAAGCGCGTGAACTTTCGGGCGCTGATGTTGTAGTGGTTGTAATGAGTGGATGTTTTGTTCAAAGAGGGGAACCGGCAGTTTTCAATAAGTGGCAAAGAGCATCCCATGCGATTGCGGCAGGTGCTGATATTGTCCTTGAACTTCCCACTTATTACGCGTTGTCAGATGCAGGACGATTTGCTAAAGCTGGCATTAAAATTCTTGAAAATATTGGAATTTGTAATTATATTGCTTTTGGAAGTGAGTGCGGTGATATAAAACTTCTGCAGAAAGTAAGTGCGAATTTGAAGGATGTTGGTTTTCAAACTGAGCTGAATACAAAAAGCATTGCTGGTATGAGTTATCCAAAGGCGAGATTCGAGGCATACAAGGAGCGATTTAAGAGTGCGAGCCAGGAAGAACTTAATGTGCTTTCAAACCCTAATGATATACTAGGACTATCTTATATCTCGGCATTAAATGATGATTCTGATAATGAAGTGAATGATAATAGTGCGGGAAATTGCAGAATTAAGCCTATAGCAATACAGAGAATGGGAGCTGGGTATTTAAATGAGTATGATTTGGATGCAGAATTTCAATCTGCTACGGCAATTAGGGAATTAATTAAAGAATTAACCAATAATGATTCTGCGTTAAAAAGTGTCTGTGCCAACAACAAAGCTGCTCAAGGTTATAAAACGAGAGATGATGCGCTTCAGAAGATTAAAAACGCTGTTCCTTCCTATGTATATGAGGATATTTTAAAACTGGATAATATAATAGAAGAAAGAAATAATAAAATCCATGATATGCTTAGAATGATTCTACTCTCATCTAAGGAATCAAATCTGGAAGACACGCCTTCTGCTGGTGAAGGTATTAGCAATAAACTGATTGAGTCTGCCCGTGTGTCAAATAATATTGAAGACTTAATCTCTTTAACCAAATCTAAAAGATATACTTATACAAGAATATCTAGGCTCCTAATGCAAACCTTGCTTAATATTAGAAGATATGATTATATCACTGATAAGGATGGAGAGATTCTTCCATCATATGCAAGGATTCTTGGTCTTAGCAGCCAGGGAAGAGATGCAATTAAGAACATGAAGAGAAATGATTTGAATTCTATTCCTATTGTTACTAATATTAATAAGAACATAGTTGATGTCAGCGACGAATCAAAACAGTTTTTAAATTTGGACATTCATGCTATGGATGTATATAATCTAGTTAGCGGTGTCAATATCAGAGAGAATTCAGACTATATGACTATACCGGTTACCGGAGAAGGTTTTATTCATTAAATTTCACTAAAATTTGTTGCGTAAATTTTTTTCTTGTTGACAAAATGCTATATTCTGCATATAATGTTTTGGTGCCAATCGAAATGGTTAACAAGTAAGAGACTTTAATATATAAGGAGGTGTCGACGAATGGCAGTACCTAAGAGAAAAACTTCACAGGCTAAGACAAGTAGCAGAAAAGCTGCTAATATGAAAAAGGTGGCTACAGGACTTTCAACTTGCCCTCAGTGCCACGAGCCTAAGCTTCCACACAGAGTTTGTCCAACTTGCGGTTATTATGACGGCAAAGACGTTGTAAGCGCTGAATAGTAATGATGGAAGACGATGCAAGCATGTGCTTGCATCTTTTTTTTTAACATCAAATTTTAGCATCGAATATCACATCGATTTTCACAATATGTTCAGTTGCATAGACTGATGAAAAGATTTAAAATAATACGATAGACAAAGATGTCTACATATAGCTTGTTTTGCAAAAACAAGCTATAAAGGGAGGATAATTAATTTGACTTATTTAAATGGAATAGTACTTGGAATCGTTCAAGGTCTGGCAGAGTTTCTGCCTATCAGTAGTTCGGGGCATTTAACAATACTTCAACATTTTTTTGGCATTGAAGGTGACTCGGTATTACTATTTACTATATTAATGCATGTCGGAACTCTGGCGGCTGTTTTCATTGTATATTGGAGTGATATATGGGCTCTTATTAAGGAGCTTTTCCTTACAATCTGGGATCTTGTAAGGCTTAAGGGTTTGAAATTGGATGAACGCCCAATTAGAAAGCTCGGTGTAATGATTATTGTTGCATCTATTCCTACAGCAATTATTGGTGTTTGCTTTAAAGATGTGTTCTCGAGCTTTTACAAGTCTACTCTTCCTACAGCAATTGGATTGATAATAACAGGATTTCTGCTATGGATTGCTGAAAGACCAAGGAAGGAAGGTGTAGGCATTGAGAAAATGACATTTGCATCAGCCATAATTATTGGTACTATGCAAGGGTTTGCGATTACTCCGGGAGTCTCAAGATCTGGCTCAACTCTATTTGGAGGTTTGATGACAGGACTTAAGAGAGAGTTTGCAGTTGAGTTCGCTTTCCTTATTTCAATTCCATCGGTACTAGGCTCGCTAATTTTTGAAGGTGGCGGAGGCAACCTAGATACAGTAGTATCAAACAGTCTTGGACCAATTATTGCTGGATTTATTTGCTCACTAATTTCAGGAGTTATTGCAATCAAGGTTATGATTAAGATTGTAAGCAAATATAGTTTGAGATATTTCTCAATATATGTGTGGGTCGTTGGAGCTGCGCTAATTGGATATAACATTTTTAACTAAACAAGTTATTTTTATTTGAGTTCTGTGTAATTGGAGACTAATTATAAGCAATGGCTGAAAAGAAAAGAGGACCTGGAAGACCACCAGGAAGCAAGAATAAGAATACAAAATCTCAAAGCAATTCAAAATCTGCTACCGCTAAGTCCACACCAAAGACGAAGCAGGAACAGATTCGCGAGATGCAAGATAAGAGAGGTTCTGATTACAGGACAATAGACATAGTCTGGGGACTATCTATTGTCGCTATTGGTGTGTTCTTTTTCTTTACAATTGTGCTTGATAATACTGGGGCACTTGGGCGAGCTGTACATGATATATGCTTAGGTCTTTTCGGCATAATGGCTTATGTGTTGCCTTTCTTTTTCATATTGCATGGTGGCCTTTTAATCTTCCAAAAATTGCAGCACTTTAACATTAGAACAGTTACTTTTTCAATTTTTATTTACCTCAGCATTTGTCTTTTAAATTGCTATAGATTCATAGATGTAAAAACTTTGCATTATGGATTTTCCGATATTACGGGCTATTACCGGGAAGGCATCAAGGGGAATTATGGCGGCGCTGTTGGCATGGAGATTGGTTCAATTCTGGTTAGGATTATTGGTAAACCGGGCTTGATTATTTTCTCTATTGCACTGCTTGTTATTTCACTTCTTCTAGTTGCAAATACACCTTTGTCAAAGTGGATTTCCAATTTGCTAGAGAATCACGAAAGAAAGCGTCTAATCAAAGAACTTGAGGCAGCTGAGTCGAAGAAACAGTTGATGGCAGCTCATGAGCAAGCAATGCAGGATATGCCTCAAGATACTTTTTTTACATATTCTGATCCAGCAAAGTACGGGGAGCAATCTCGCTTCTTGGAGAAAAAAATCGAGCCACCAATAATGGATTTACCGTCGAACTACCGAAGTGTCGATGATTCGACAACTATTTTTGATGTTCCGATTGCGAAGACTTCTAATTCGCCAAGAGAAGAAATAATTTCTTCGGAAACAGCTGCGAAGAATGAGAAGAAGAGAAGTATTTTTGCAAATCTATTTAAGGACAGCAATCAGGCAGTGGGTAGAGATGTAGAAGCTGAGAAAGAATCACTTGAAGAAGAGAAAATCATGTCAGACTACAGAGGGGCAAAGCCTCAAGAGGTAAAAGTAGTAGATAATGGACTGAATAGTACCAATTCTTCTGATGGATATGGGCTGACTGGATTAGGTAATGTAGCAAGTGCTTCAAGCGGAGGATATGGATTAGGTGGTTCCACAATTGATAAGACAGCTGCTGCAGTGGGGCTTTCCGCTGGGGTAGCACTAGCGGGACTTGAACATGGAATTGCATCTAGTGAGAAGTCCGAGTTTGATGATATAAAGAATGAAATTAAACAAAAGAAAAAGAATCTTGGCAACCACAATCTGTCAGATTCGTTAGAGTATGATAGCCCTGCAGCTCGAAAGGCTCAAGCTAGAAATGAATTGCAAGAAAGCATCGATACGGATGATGTTGCAAGTGAGATAAATAGTGGGCTTGAGAGAAGCGGATCTCATGAGCTATTTCAATTGCCTCCATATGACTTATTGAGAAAAGGTCGAGGCGGCAAGCAGATGATGACCGAATATCAGTTAGAACAAAGGGCTCAGCTATTAAAGAAGACCTTAAATGATTTTGGTGTAGATTGTTCTATTCTCAGTGTTACGCAAGGTGCATCAGTTACAAGATATGAGGTGCAACCAGCTACTGGTGTAAAAGTATCAAAGATTACAGGTCTTGCAGATGATATTGCACTTAATTTAAGAGCCAAAAGCATCAGGATAGAGGCACCAATTCCAGGAAAAGCAGCGGTTGGAATAGAGGTTGAGAACGATAAGCCGGCTCCGGTTCTAATTAGAGAACTAATTGAGTCTAAAGAGTTTAAAGAATCTCCTTCAAAGCTTAGCTTCGTAGTTGGAAAAGATATTAGTAATAATAATATTCTAGCTGATCTCAAGGATATGCCTCACTTGCTAATTGCTGGTGCAACTGGATCTGGTAAGTCAGTTTGTATTAACTCGATCATTGCTTCGTTCCTCTATAAGGCAAAGCCATCAGAGGTTAAGCTTATTATGATTGATCCAAAGGTCGTTGAGCTAGGTAATTATAATGGTATTCCACATCTTCTAACATCGGTTGTAACAGATCCTCGCAAAGCATCTAGAGCTCTAGGGGAAGCTGTTGCAGAGATGAACAAGAGATATGAGGAGTTTGCAAAAACTGGTGTTAAGGATTTGTTCTCATACAATGAATTTATGATTGCAAATCAAGAGCCACAGGCATGCAAGCCTCAAATTGTTATTATCATTGATGAGTTAGCTGATTTAATGATGGCAGCACCTTCCCAGGTTGAGGAATCTATCTGCCGTTTGGCGCAGAAGGCAAGAGCTGCAGGAATGCACTTAATTGTAGCTACGCAAAGACCTTCAGTCGATGTAGTAACTGGTTTGATTAAGGCAAATATACCTTCGAGAATTGCTTTTAGTGTAGCTTCACAAGTTGACTCTCGTACAATTCTTGATATGGCCGGCGCTGAGAAACTGCTCGGTAAAGGAGACATGTTGTTTTCTCCTGTTGGTAGTACTAAGCCATACAGAGTTCAAGGACCATTCATTTCAGATGCTGAAACCAAGAAGCTTATTTCTTTCTGGCAGAATCAAGGCAAGCCAGAATATGATGAGAATCTTGGAAAGGCAATTGAGCTTGGTGATACAAAGAATGATGCGCCTGAAGATGAACTTACAGAAGATGCAATTGCATTTATCTTAAAGTCAAAGCAGGCGAGCGTTTCAATGCTTCAGAGAAGATTCAGAATTGGGTATAATAGAGCTGCTAGAATAATAGATGAGATTGAGGCCAAAGGAATAATTGGTCCTTCTGATGGATCAAGACCTAGACAGGTTCTTATGACAGAGGACGATTATTACGGCAGCGAGGTTGAAAATGAGACTGATGAAGCCTCTTCTGAAACCTCTTACAATACTGACTCAGGAGAAATTAAAGAATATGAATAAAAAAGTCTATATAGACACACTTGGATGCGCAAAGAATGATTATGACTCGCAAGTGCTGGCAGCTTCTTTTGTAGCTGAAGGCGCGCAGATAGTAGATTCACCTATTGACGCAGAAATAATTATTGTCAATACATGCGGATTCATTCATGACGCAAAAGTTGAATCAATTGACAGGATTTTTGAATATTCCGAATATGAAGATAAGAAGCTGATAGTTACAGGATGTCTGTCGCAGAGGTATCATGATGAATTAATCAAAGAGATGCCGGAAGTCGATATGTTTTTTGGCGTAAATGAATATGCTGACATACCTAAAACTGTTCTTAATGAAGAAGATAAAGCCGAGGGGTACGTAAATTCTGAATCTGATTCTAAAGATTGTGTCTCAAATATTGAAGATAATCTAGCTTATCGCAAAAGAATCATTCCAAAGTCTTCATATACAGGGGTTCTTAAAATTGCTGAGGGATGCTACAATGCTTGTGCTTTCTGCGCAATTCCTAAGATTCGTGGGGCTTATAGGTCGAAACGAATGGAAGATTGCATTCATGAGGCACAAGACATGGCAAAAACGGGTATTACTGAGTTGATTCTTATTGCTCAAGATACATCTCAATATGGAAGAGACCTATATGGTGAGATCAAACTTCCTGAGCTTTTAAGGAAATTGTGCAAGATTGACGGAATCCATTGGATTAGATTAATGTATGTATATGATAATGGAATTTCTGATGAACTTATTGAAGTAATGGCGTCTGAATCCAAGATATGTAAATATATTGATATTCCAATTCAACATATTTCAGATAATGTACTTAAAAGGATGAGAAGACAATCTGATGGAAAGTCCATTAGAGATTGCATTACGAGACTGCGTGAGAGAATCCCAGAGATTCATATTAGAACAACTCTTTTGGTTGGATTCCCCGGAGAAGAACAAGAGGACTTTGATGAATTGATTCAATTTATCAATGAATATAAACTTGATAGACTTGGGGCGTTTGCTTTCTCTGATGAGGAAGGGACTCCTTCCTATGAGATGGATGGCAAACTGGATGAAGAGACGAAGGTTGAGAGAAGAGATGCCGTTATGTCTAACCAATTAAGTGTAAGTGAAGAACTTAATTTAAAGAAAATTGGAAAGACTTATGAGGTACTTATAGACGAGGTTCAAGATGGATATTATCTTGGAAGAACTTCATATGATGCTCCTGATGTTGATTGCGAGGTAAGTTTTACAAGCACAAAGCATCATGAGGCTGGTGATTACGTTAATGTTATAATTAATAAAGCCTTTGAATATGATTTAGAAGGCGAGGAGGTAGTGTAAATGAATTTACCAAATAAGTTGACAGTTGCAAGAATGATTGCAGTTCCGTTTTTTATAGGCGCATTTATGATGCAGTGGTATCTTGTTGCTCTGATTATTTTCGCAGCAGCATCTTTTACAGATTTGCTTGATGGCAAGATTGCAAGAGCAAGAGGTCTTGTAACTAATTTTGGCAAAATTATGGATCCACTTGCAGATAAAATATTAGTATATTCTGCTCTTTGCCTTTTCGTAGAGATGGGACTTGTTGGAGGTTGGACATTAATTATTATTCTTATTAGAGAATTTGTCGTATCTGGAATGAGAACAGTAGCAGCTTCTGAGGGCAAGGTTCTTGCTGCTGGAATGTCTGGGAAAATCAAGACAGTGCTTCAGATGGCTGCTGTAATTATAATTATTGTTGGACTGTCATTCCCAACACAGGCATGGATTCTTCTTGGCGGTCTAATTGTGTACATAGCTTCACTGATTATGACAGTATACTCTGGCGTTGAATATGTATCGCAGAACCTAGACGTTTTTTCCATGTAATACAAAACTATACTAGAACTTGAGAATTGCTGGATAATAACCAATCCAGCTTTTTCTTTAAAAAATTGAAGGTAATAATTATGAAAGCATCAATAATTGCTGTTGGAACCGAATTGCTTTTCGGACAAACGATTAATACAAACGCAGCTTTTCTTTCAGAAGAGTTAAATCATATGGGTTTTAGCGTTATGTATCACTATGTTGTTGGAGATAATCCACAAAGACTTAAGGAGACACTTGCAGAAGCTTTTCAGAATACTGATGTTGTTCTCTTGACTGGAGGACTTGGGCCTACGCAGGATGACTTGACTAAAGAAGTAGTTGCTGACTATATGGATGCAGATTTATATTGCGATGAGGCTGTGATTAAGGACTTGGACGAGCACTTTGCAAAGCGTGGCGTTAAAATGCCGGAAAACAACCTTAAACAAGCTTATTTACCAGTTGGTTGTACGCCTCTATATAATCCAAGTGGAACAGCTCCGGGTTTTGCACTTCTCAAAGAAGGAAAGTGTGCTATGTGTTTCCCGGGACCACCTAGGGAGATGAAGTGGCTTTTTGAGCATGGAGCAAGACAATATTTAATGGAGCTTGTAGACCGAAAAATGTTCTATCGCATCATTAGAACTATTGGAATCGGTGAGTCAGATCTTGAGATGAAGCTTTTACCTCTTATTGATAATCAAACTGACCCAACAATTGCAACATATGCCAAAGAGGGCGAATGTACAATGAGGGTTGCCTCTCAAAGAGATACAATGGAAGAGGCGGAAGACGCTGTCGAAGAGATGATCGCATCCATTAATGAGATTGTTGGAGAATATATTTATAGCGTTGATAATGAGAATCTAAATGAGGTAGTGGTAAGAATGCTTAAGGAGCAAAATCTTATTTTGACTTGTGCTGAGTCTGCTACTGGTGGAATGTTCGGGGCTAATATAACTGAGGTAACAGGTGCGTCAGCTGTTTTTAAACAAGGATTTATTGTATATAGTAACGAGGCAAAAACTACTGAACTTGGTGTTAGACCAGAAACTATTGATAGCTTTGGTGTTGTAAGTGCTGAGGTTGCAAAGGAAATGGCTGTGGGCGCTCAAAGAAAAGCAAAAGCTGACATTGCAGTTTCGGTTACCGGCTTTGCTGGCCCTGAGGTTGAATCTGGATATACTCCCGGAGACGCTTTTGTCGGATATGCTTATAGAGATAAAGTTGGAAGCATAGAAATCCACAAAAATAGAATAATTCGTGCGTGGAATAGAAATATTTTTATGACGGAGATGTTGAAAACCATATATCTTTTGCTTAAAGAGGATTTGAAATAAAGGGATGGTAATGTCTCAAATAATGCATTAAATGTAGAAAAAGATTTTTTAAGCAATTATAATTAAATCAGGTATTGACAGCTCCATAAAGAGCGGTTAATATATAAATAAGAACAAATGTTCTAGAAAGGTTGGGGATATATGGCTAATAATGTGGATGTTGCTGCTAAGGAGAAGGCTCTAGAAGCAGCACTTGAACAAATACAGAAACAATATGGTAAGGGTGCAATTATGAAACTTGGAGATGACAGTCTTTTCGCAAATTTGGAGACTATTTCTACAGGTTCATTAAGCCTTGATGTAGCAAGTGGAGTAGGAGGATATCCTAAGGGAAGAATTCTTGAAATCTATGGACCTGAATCTTCTGGTAAGACTACACTTACTTTACATGCAATTGCGGAGGCACAGAAGAACGGTGGTAAGGCTGCATTTATTGATGCTGAACATGCTTTAGATCCAGTCTATGCCAAGAATCTTGGCGTCGATGTTGATGAACTATTAGTATCTCAGCCTGAAACAGGTGAACAGGCGCTTGAGATTTGTGAGATGCTAGCTCGTAGTGGAGCAGTTGATCTAATAGTAATAGACTCAGTTGCAGCTCTTGTTCCAAAGGCTGAAATTATGGGCGATATGGGAGATTCACATATGGGTCTTCAAGCTAGACTTATGTCACAAGCTTTAAGAAAGATTGCTGGTACAGTTAACAAGACTAACACTTGTGTTATATTCATTAACCAGCTTCGTGAGAAGATTGGAGTAATGTTTGGTAACCCTGAGACTACAACTGGAGGAAAGGCACTAAAGTTCTATGCATCTATGAGACTTGATGTTAGAAGAATTGAGACAATTAAGAAGGGTGATGAGATGCTCGGAAATAGAACTAGAGTTAAGATAGTTAAGAATAAAGTATCTCCACCATTTAAGAAAGCTGAGTTCGACATAATGTATGGCAAAGGAATCTCGCTTTCAGGAGATGTTCTTGATATTGCATCAGATTTAAAGATTGTTGATAAGGCTGGTTCCTGGTATAGCTACGAAGGTGAAAGAATTGGTCAGGGAAGAGAAAATGTTAAAGACTATCTCGAGCAACATCTTGATGTACTAGAGGAAATTCGTTCAAAAGTAATGGACCATTATGAAGCTGAGAGAAAGAAGAATAATGATAACGATGAGATTAAAGTAGATGAAGATGGAGTTGTTATCGATTAATTATCTTCTAGTGATTTACTTCGCATTTACTTTGCAATTTACTGTTGACTTTTTTATTGCGATTTAACTTTCAGCAACTTTCAGCAATTTTACTAGATTGCTTGACAAGGGCACTCCTCTGTGTTAAACTTTCGT
>JAAZHB010000077.1 GCA_012510935.1 Clostridiales bacterium | reverse complement strand
TGGAATCTTCTCTTTAAAGTAATGAGAACGAAAATACTGTAGTCGGTAGAAACTACTTCAAAGGTAGATATGTCATCAGGTTCTAAATTAAACAGTTTTATGATAGTATCTTTCATAGGGACTCCTGTTCTGAGCTGATTTGGTGTATTTCAAATTTAGCATGGAAACAGGAAAATCAAAAATGCTATGTCAGTGGTAGATGACATAGCATTTTTGATTACCCCCATTAAAGGTACAGCGTCATTTAACGCTGTACCAGTATACCCCCGTTAATGGAACAGCGGGGTACTAACCCCAAAAAAAGTTACAGGCCCATCTTAGAATATGATTTGCTTATTAGCAATTATTTAATTATTACATCATTAATTACCCTTTTAGGAGCATAATGCACATCGTCCTTATCACGATAATACATTACAGATTCGCCTTCTGGTACATCCACTAGGCGAATTTCTTCCCCTGGGGCACCTATCGAAATAACAAGCTGAATTATATAGTCACTAGATAGGTCAATATCATTTCTTAATTTTTCCTTGTTATAGTTTCCAATCATACAACATCCAAGACCCATTTCTGTCGCCGCAAGTGTAATAATCTGAGCGACGATACCAACATCCTTGAGGAATCTATCAGGATTAGAATGAATCTTAGTATCCTGGCAAATCAGAATATATGCAGGAGCCTCTTTTCCAATGTAAGGAAAGTTATAGTCTGCCAAACTTGCTGCATATATAATATTCGATAGGACTGCAGCACATTCTTCCTTGTCGGTAACAAGGCGATACTTCAGAGGCTGAATGCTCATGCTAGCAGGCGTTTGTCTAGCACAATCCACCATTTCAATAAGCCTGTCTTTTGTCACCTCAACACTTCTGTCATAGTTCCTATAGGAACGATTTCTCTTTACAAGATCTTTAAACATAATTAAACCTCCCCCGTCCCATCAAAAATATTTTCAGTAATTCTAATTAGTGGATGCATTTTCGGCAATTGCAACTTGAGGCTCGGATAGAGCATTTTTAATTGTTTGTTCAACCTTTGCAAAGGCAGCTTCTTGCTCTGCTTTTGACATCTGCTCAAGAGGCACCTCTGGATGAATTGTAATATTAACAGTAGCCTTTTGAATAGAGCCTTTATCTTCATATACTTTGTATCCGCCATCAACAGTTACAGGAATAATAGGTACCTTTCCCTTCTGTGCGAACTTAAGTGTCCCATGCTTAAACTCTCCCATAACACCCGACTTAGAACGAGTACCTTCAGGGAAAATAGCAAGATTGAACCCGCGCTTGAGATAATCTGTGCCTTCCTTGAGAACCTTTACGGCTTCGCGAGGATTACCTCTATCAAGGTAGATAGAGCGCGTATAGGAAATAGCCTTGCCCATTATAGGCCACTTTTCCCACTCCTTCTTAGATATAAATCCAAGCTGATGATTGCGGAACGCGTAGCAAAGTGCTGGAACATCCATCATTGATTGGTGATTGGCATAAACCATGAAATTATGGTCAGTTGGTATGTTTTCTTCTCCAATAACATTAATAATAACTCCTAGCTTTGCTGCTGCACTGTCTGCAAATTCGGTCTGATATTTTCCAATCAATTCTTTCTCTCTAATATCATCTCCAACCTTACGGCAAGCCTCAAATTCAGGAATATGATTATAGTATTGCTTTATTGTAAGGCCAAGCTTTACAAATGCTGGCGCTGTTGTAAATAAATTCATTCAAACCTCCGTCTTTAATAAAAATTACGAAATAAGTATAACACATTTTGTTTATGGAGTTTTAAATTTCACTGATAGAGAATTTAAACTTTAGAATTTAAACTTTCACACCATAGAGTTTGAGTTAATACCTTGATTGTGCTAAAATTTAATGTAAGTATCTAAAACTAGGAAGGTAGATAAATGAAATTTGTAATACAAAGAGTTACACACGCAAGTGTTTCTGTTGAAGATAGAACTGCTGGAGAAATTGACAAGGGACTTATGGTACTCGTTGGTGTGTCCAGAACGGACAATAATGAAATTGCTGATAAGATGGTGGATAAACTTATTAAGATGAGAATCTTTGAAGATGCGGAGGGAAAGACTAACCTTTCATTAGCAGATATTGAAGGACAGCTTCTTATAATATCTCAATTCACACTTTATGCAAATTGTAAGAAAGGGAATAGACCATCATTCATTGAAGCTGGCGCGCCAGATGAGGCTAACAGATTGTACGAATATATTATATCTAAATGCACTGAGAGATGTCCTGTTGTAGAGAAAGGAATCTTCGGGACTGAGATGAAAGTTGATCTTATCAATGACGGACCTTTTACAATAGTACTTGACTCGGAGGAAATTCTATAATGGCTCTTAATGAAAAGCATAATGAAAACGAGACAGGAGAGAGAGACCCAATAGTTCAAACTAGGAAGAAATATTCTAGAATTATAGCCTTTATTCTTGCAGATGTCGTAACAGTTATATTGAGCACAATAATGCCGTTGGTATTAAGATTCGGTATATTTTCCATTGATATGTACTATTATGATCTGGCAATGAAGTGGTTACCGCTGGACATTATTATTGCAATAGGTGTTATAGCTTTCTTTAAGCTATATAATAGGGTTTGGACATATGCAAGCATAGAGGAATTGATTGATGTATTCAAGGCTTCAATTGTATATGAGGCAATTCTCATTGCGTATAAAATGCTTCTTGGGGTAGATATGGCAAGGAGCTTCTACCCATTCAACTGGATGATATTCCTACTTCTTATTTCTGCAACGAGACTGTCTGTAAGGTTAAGCAAGGAATTAATTATAAAATATACGCATAAAGGAGCTAAAAAAAGACTTCTCATAGTTGGTGGCGGATCAGCAGCATCGATGCTAATTAAAGAATTAAAAAGCACCAATAGTGTAAATGTTCCGCTTTGTGTAATTGATGATAATATAGCAAAAAAAGGCAAGCTAATTCATAATATTCCAATTGTTGGTACAAGCGATGATATAGAGGCTGCCTGTGAGAAGCATGGAATAGATGAGATTGTAATAGCGATTCCATCGGCAGAGCCACCTGAAGTTAGAGAAATAGTTAAGATTTGTCAAAGAACTAAAGCAAAAGTAAAGATTCTTCCGGCTATAGCAACTACTTTAACAAGTTCAGTTAGCCAGACTGTACGAGAAGTAAATTATGAAGATCTTCTAGGCAGAGAGGCAGTTGTAATTGGAAACCCTGAGTTAGAATCATTTGTTAAAGGTAAAACCGTAATGGTTACTGGTGGCGGAGGTACAATAGGCTCTGAATTGTGTAGGCAGATAGCGGCAAATAAGCCTAAGAAGCTTCTAATAGTTGATATATACGAGAATACAACATATGAGCTTGAAACAGAGCTAAATCGATATTACCCAAATGTTGATAAAGAAGTTCTTATAGCCTCAGTGCGAGATTACGATAGGCTAGATGCTATCTTTGCTATGTATAATCCGGATGTGATATATCATGCAGCAGCACATAAGCATGTACCTTTAATGGAGTATTCCCCAAATGAGGCCATCAAGAATAATTGTAAGGGAACACTTAATATGGCAGAACTTGCTAATAAATATAGTGTTCAAAGATTTGTACTTATTTCAACAGATAAAGCAGTTAGACCAACAAATGTAATGGGTGCCTCTAAAAGAATCTGTGAAATGATAGTACAGACCTATAACAATAGATCTGAAACTGAATTTGTCGCTGTTAGATTTGGCAATGTACTTGGAAGTAATGGCTCTGTAATACCACTATTTTTAAGGCAAATTGAAGCAGGCGGACCACTTACTTTAACTCATAGAGATATTACTAGATTCTTTATGACAATTCCTGAAGCGGTATCGCTGGTCTTAAAAGCGGGACTTATGGCAAAGGGCGGAGAGATTTTTGTCCTTGACATGGGAGAACCTGTTAAGATTTACGATCTCGCAGTTAATCTGATTAGGATGAAAGGGTATGAACCAGAGACCGATATAAAGATAGATATAGTGGGGTTGCGTCCTGGCGAGAAGCTTTATGAGGAACTTTTAATGGACGAAGAAGGGCTTCAGAATACATCTAACAAGTTAATTCATATTGGAAAACCAATAGAGATTGATGAAAAGAAATTCCTTAATGATTTACATGAACTAATTAAAATTGCAGAAGAAAACCCTGCAGAAATTAGGGAGGATGTCAAGGCAGTATGCCCAACAT
>JAAZHB010000076.1 GCA_012510935.1 Clostridiales bacterium | reverse complement strand
GATTAGAACCATAAACATGGTTTGTGACAATTAAATAATTCCAAAATGATATGAGTAAATTTACATCTTTAACAGACATATTATTTATTCTTATTATTGAATTAACATCTTCCTCGGTATAATCCCTCATTGCTTTTGAAGAAAATTTCGCACAAAGTCTCGTAAGTTTCCTTACAGTTCTTTTTTGTGTTTCCGGGTTTCCTTTTGGGAAAGTAATAGAGACAAATTGTGGTGCATACTTTTCAGCTGCAAGTATAATACTAATTGTCTCTGGATTACACTTCCTTCCTAACTCTCTTACTATATAAGAAGAATTTTTTGAATATAGACGCTGTATTACCCTATCAATCTCTGTCTTAGATTCTTCCAGCCCCAAAGAAGGAGTTGTAAATTCACATGAAATCCTCTTTTTAGTTTTTTTAGAAGGATCTTTTGTATTAACAATTCTTTTTTTAAGTACTATTCCTTTTATATCTATTGCGCTAATCGTACCTCTTAAACCTGGATTCTTGCCCTTTTGTTCGCAGCCATGAAACTTAAAAAGCATCTCTTCATAAATGTACTCTCCTTCAATTTGTTTCTTACCGTTCTTATTAGTAATAATTTCTGATTTCATGTATCTATTATTAGTTTTCATTTGTAATTGCCTCCTCATTGATAGGTAAAAATATATTTGTATTGTTTCTATATTCACAGGATTCTTCACCTGTAACTGATCTTTCAAGACTTCCATTTGATATTATTGTAATGGATTCTCCTGGCTCACTAGGACTAATGGATAGCTTTATTCTCATTTCCTCCTCATCACAAGTAATGAGATGTGCAGGCAATCTTGATAAATTATGTGTTTCCATATCATTTCTAATTCCAATGATATTATAGTTACCGGCTTTAAGCCTTAACTCATGTACTTTAAGACTCTCTGCAATTTCCATTAACTTACTTCCAGAGTTATAGTCTACCCTATTCTTGTATATAGGATTTCTCTTATGACCTAGTAAATAATCTAAGTCATCCTCTGAAATACCACAACCTATTAGCCAGGTTGTGGCTCTATTTCTCCTAAAAATATATGCTGTAACCGAACCAACTGATAGATCATCACATTCAGGATTATTTCTAATGTAAATTTTTGTAATCTCTAGTTCGTTTTTTGTTACTCCGCACTCAACTAATAGTTTTTGAGCCTCGTCTGAAAGATCTCTCGGATTAATTGCGATAGGCTTTTTTTCTTCCTTTTGTATCAAATCTGATGCCTTCTTAAATTGATTTGAACCCCACTCTGATAGTGGGATTTTTCTTACTCCAGCAGGAGATTTAGTTTTGACTTTAACGTATGTGTCATCTTTTTTGCTCCCTTGTCCAGTTACTTTTACAATAACTGTGTTTGATATCTGTGAAGTGTCATGATATGTAATCGACGCAGCTTCAGATGGTCTTAATGCTGCATCGTACATCAGAACAAGCCCTCTCGCAAGTTGCGGTTTTTCTGGAAGAATCTCCTCAATTCGACTCCTTATTAATAATTCTTGCTCGAGAGTTAGGTGTTTTATCTGTTCTCTTGTTTTCCTTAAAACCTTCTCTTGAGCTTGGAACGGTATATCTATAAGGTTTGAGTCATAGCATTGCATTTCCTCATATATTCTTTTTGCAAACTGAAGCTTTACATTAATGGCAGCTTCTGCATTTGCTCTAATACTGAGGCTGTTCTTCCTTTTAAGCGATTCTTCAATTAGTCTTATTCTTAAAGAACCAAGATCCTCTGGAAGTATCTCATTATCAATATTCTTCTGAATAAAAGGAAGAATATTCTGCTTAAAAAATGAAAAATACTGGTTTAAAGTTCCTTCGGCATATCCCTCAAATAACTCGTCTCTGCGGTTCATTACTTCATAAAAGGTCCTTTCAATTAAGCTATCTATATG
>JAAZHB010000075.1 GCA_012510935.1 Clostridiales bacterium | reverse complement strand
TGTGGCTATTGCATTGGTTGCTAAAATCGGAACGAAGCTTCGCAAGCGCTTGGTTTACTGGGCGTGCGGTGCTTCGCCGGGAGCCTTGTGCGATGCCGTTAGGCTTCGCGGGTTTCCTTTGACTTGCACGATCCTATTGTTTAGCTATAATGCGTTTCTCAGTAATAATATAGTCCATCGCTTGATCATATTCATCGGTTGGAAGTTCGCTATCTAATACTAGACTATCAAAGCATACAGAAGCTTTAGGGAAAGTTGTTCCATCTAGCCATCTATCATAATATCCGGCTCCATGTCCTAGTCGATTGCATTTATAATCGCAAGCTACACATGGAATTATGGCAAGATCAATTTCCGAAGGGCTCACGCGAATTGAGTCCTTTGACGGCTCAAGTATTCCATATGCTCCTTTTACTAGCTGTTCATGCCCTTTATATTCTCTTGCTTCCATTATATGTTCTTTGGTATCAATGCACAGTGGAATGCAAACTCTCTTGCCGTCATTGATTGCTTTTTCAACTAATTCTCCTGTTGCTGGCTCATTTGCCATTGAGAGAAAAAGCATGACGGTTTGTGCCGCATGATATTCAGGCATTGATGCCACTGAAAGAGCGATGGCGTGCCCGGCGCGCTCCGCAGCGCCGGGCGGGAGATTGCGCGCAATCTCCTGCGCCTCACGGCGCCGCCATCGCTTATGCTCCAAAACCACATCACTCAAATTATCCATTACCCAATCCTTTATATACTAAACTTTTAACACTAGGTTACCAAAGCCTTTATAAAAATAAATTTAAAACCTAGGCTTCCCATTCTAATCTATCAATACCACCTTGCTCATAGACTAACCTCTTCTAATCAAATCCATTTCTCTAATGATACTGAATTCTAAATAAATTTCAAGCCTACATTTGATCAATAATCTTACGATTAATTCTTCTCTTAAAGAATGTAGTCATTATTACTCCACAGATTTCCGCAATAACAAAGGAGAACCATACGTAGTCAACATTACCAAGGAGTGACAACAGATATGCCACTGGCAAGATAATTCCAATCTGTCTAAGTATTGAAGTATACATACTATATGTGCTTTTGCCAAGAGCCTGGAAAACCGTTCCGTTCATAATTGAATATGCCGCAAACGGGAAGTTAATTGACAGAATTTTAAGGGCTGCAACTCCAATAGAATACATTTCATCAGATGCGCTGAACATTGAAAGAAGTTGATTTGGGAATATCCAGAATACAACCGTCCCAATAAACATTGCAATTACCGCAACCTTTACACCTAATTTAGAAGCTTCAACCAGCCTCTCTTTACTTCTAGCTCCGTAGTTAAATGCAATTATAGGCACTATGCCGTTATTCAATCCGAAGATTGGCATAAATACAAAGCTTTGAAGCTTGAAATATACTCCAAATGTTGCAACAGCTGTTGTTGAGAACCTAACAAGAATCTGGTTCAATCCGAAATTCATCACAGACCCAACGGATTGCATGACAATAGAAGGAATTCCAATCTTGTAAATATCCTTCATAATATTCCAGTCAGGACGCAGCTGCGAGAAAGACAGCTTTACCTCATGGTTCTTTGCTTTATTCAAAGAGAATCCAATTATCCCTCCGCTGATCTGGCCGATAATAGTTGCAACTGCCGCACCAGCAATTCCCATCTTAGGGAAGCCGCCAAGGCCGAAAATCAAGATTGGATCTAGAATAATATTTATTATTGCACCGCTTCCTTGCGCGAACAGGATATATTTGGTCTTTCCAGTTGCCTGAAGCAGCCTCTCAAATATTACCTGTAGCATTACTCCAATGGACATCCAACAAATAAGCTTAAGATATGTCGATCCATATTCAATAATCGTCTCGTTGTTTGTCTGCATACGCATAAATGGTTCCGCAAAGAACCCTATAATAATAAATAGAATAGCATTCATTATTTCTATTATTATTCCGTTGTGCGCAACCTTAGTAACCTTATTGTGCAGACCTGCCCCAAGGTATCTTGAAAGTAATGCACTTGTACCTACGCCTATTCCCACCGCAAAAGATATCATAACCATCTGAAGCGGGAATACTAGCGAGACAGCGGTCAATGCATCTTCGTTGATCATTGCAACGAAGATGCTGTCTACTACATTATATAATGCCTGTACCATCATCGATATCATGAGTGGCAGTGACATTTTAAACATGAGGCCGGGAATCGGCTCATATCCCATTCTGTTTTTTTCTATACTATTTTCTTTATTCTGGTAGCTCATAGCCCTCCTTGCCAGCTCTCTTTCTCTGGAAAGCCTTTACTATCTCCACGAATGGGATGATTGTAAATGCTAATCCTAATGCAATTGCGTATTCTTTTAAATTAATAACTGTAAATCCAAATATGTTAGCAATAACTGGAATCTCGATAACAGCCGTTGTTAGCACAAGTGCGAGAATACAAGAACCCCACAGCCACTTGTTCTGAGTGTCCAGTGTGAAGATTGATTTCCTTCTAGATCTCATATTAAGCGAATGGAAAATCTCCGTCATCGACATAGTAAGGAATGCCATTGTAATTCCATCATCGCTCTGTGCAATATGCCATGCTCCTGTTTCGATAAAATCACCAATAAAGTATGCAGCTAAAACTAATAATGTTGTAAATGCACCTTGATATAGAATGTCCTTATCCATACCTCCAGCAAAAACTCCATCCTTTGTAGACCTAGGCTTCTTTTTCATTGAATCTTTCTCCCCAGCTTCCATTCCAAGAGCTAGTGCTGGTAGAGAGTCTGTAATTAAGTTAATCCACAGAAGATGAGCCGGCTTCAGAATCGTAAAGCCCATGATTGTAGCTCCTAAGATTGCAAGCACCTCAGAGATATTTGATGCAAGCAAGAACTGAATTGCTTTACGAATATTTGCATATACTCGTCTTCCTTCTTCAACAGCCGATACTATCGTTGCAAAATTGTCATCAGCTAGAATCATATCAGCTACATTCTTTGTAACATCGGTGCCTGTTATTCCCATGCCAACACCAATATCTGCTGTCTTAATAGCAGGAGCATCATTTACTCCATCTCCTGTCATGGCTGTAACCATGTAGTTTGTTTTCCATGCCTTAACAATTCTAACCTTATGTTCTGGCTGAACTCTTGCATATACAGAATATGTTTTTACAAGAGAGAGCAGTTCCTCATCGCTAATATCATCTAGACTTGCTCCAAGGATAGCTTCATCCGCAGACTCAAGCATGCCTAGGTCCTTTGCAATTGCAACGGCTGTATCAAGCTGGTCTCCTGTAATCATTACAGGTCTAATTCCAGCAGCGCGGCATTTAGCTACCGCATCCTTAACCTCTGGTCTAACCGGATCAATCATTCCTGTAAGACCTACGAAAATCAGCTCATTCTCCAAATCAGAATTCTCGAAGCTTGCTGGCTCTTTATCATATAATCTCACCGAAAGAGAAAGAACTCTCAATGCGCTTCCCGCCATTCTAGCATTCTCTTTCTTTAGTTCCATTCTATGTACATCTGTTATTGGCACAATTCCGTCGTCTGTCAGAATGTGCGAGCAATGGTTCAATACAATGTCAGGTGCGCCCTTTGTAAACTGAACATATTTGCTCTGTGCCATTGCAACCGACAAAGCATTGTCCGCTTCAGAAATTGAGTCCATCGAAGTGTTCTCGTGCACTGTGGACATCATTTTTCTTCCAGAATCAAAAGGTGCTTCTCCAACTCTTGGATAACTCTCCTTGAGTGCTGGCTTAGGAAGCCCTAGTCTCTTTGAGTATTCAACTAGTGCCGCCTCCGTTGGCTCGCCAATAACGCCTTCTGTTCCTTCATTAACAACAAGTTCGGCGTCTGAGCAAAGAGCCATTCCTGCACCAAGCAAAGTTTCATCTTTGCTATAGTAATCAACAACAGTCATCTTGTTCTGTGTTAATGTTCCTGTTTTATCTGAACAAATTACTTGTGCACATCCAAGAGTCTCAACAGCAGTCATCTTACGGATTACTGCGTTTTTCTTAGACATCTTGGTAACACCCATTGATAATACAATAGTAACTACTGCAACAAGGCCCTCTGGGATAGCTGCTACAGCAAGTGAAATTGCAAGCATGAAGGTATCGATCATAACATCGACATTAATTGTTCCTGCTTTAAATACTCCAAGAGCGAAAATAAATACGCAAATTCCTAGAACTAGTCTAGTAAGAATATGTGAAAGCTGTGCTAGTTTCTTCTGCAATGGTGTTTGCTCGTTCTCTGCCTGAGAGATAGCCTCTGCAATCTTTCCCATTTCCGTCTGCATTCCGGTAGCAGTAATAACAGCGATTCCTCTACCATATACTACTGTGCTTCCCATGTATATCATGTTCTTTCTATCGCCAAGAGGAACATCTTTGCTCTCCTCGTCTAGAACAATCTTCTCAACATGCTTTACCACAGGAACAGATTCTCCTGTCAAAGCAGACTCCTCAATCTTCATTGATGCCGCTTCAATTAATCTTCCATCAGCCGGCACGCTGTCTCCTGCTTCTAGGATAACTATATCCCCAGGCACTACCATCGAGCTTTCTACTGTAATAATATTCCCATCTCTTAATACCTTTGACTTAGCAGCCGTCATTTTCTTAAGAGCCTCTATAGCTTCTTCTGCCTTACTTTCCTGTACTACTCCGAGAACTGAATTGAGTATTACTACAGTTAGTATAATGAAAACATCCGCACCAGATTCGCCTTCCCACATTGATGTAATAAAGGATAGAACTGCAGCAACCAATAATACAATGATCATTGGATCCTTCATCTGATTAAAAAATCTTACAACATTGCTTGTCTTCTTGGCCTCTATCAACTTGTTAGGGCCCTTTTCCTCTAATACCTTCTCTGCCTCTTCCGAACTAAAGCCTTCCTTTCTAGCTGAAAGCTCGTCCAGCACTATATCTGATTCTTCCAGATATGGCCTAAAATCTTTCTCCATTTGTTAAAGTCTCCTTCTCACACCTTACATATATTAACGAATAGTTTTAACCCTATTCTGTGTCTAAATTCTTTAACACTTTTATTGGTTTTTTGTATCCCTCTATTCTAACACAAATCACTATTATATGTGCCCAAGCACCATGTTTTTTGCATATTCTTTACAATATAACAAAGCCTCGACACCCCTCGCCTCTGAACCTACGGATTGAACTTCTAGCTTTCGGTATTAGTCCATGATCTTGCGGCTATCCATTTGTCTTAAAAGTGTTTTACAGCAGCTATGTTTTTTTATTTGTACTTCGTTGGTTTGTTGTTCTTGTAAATGTACAATTTTAGTAGGGTTTTACTGTTTACTCTCTTGTTTTTGTATAAATCTCATAAACTTTCTGCTAATTTTCTATTTGACTTCTATAAAAACTCATTATATCATCACTGCATTGGCAAAAAATGCGCAGATTGGTCAGTGCTTTTACGCGCGTTCGAAAAAAGGAGGATTTATATGGCAACTTTTACAGAGATGCTAAGCACCATCGACGGATTGGTGTGGGGCATCCCAATGATGGTTCTGATCTTAGGTGTGGGACTAATACTATCAATTAAACTAGGATTTCTGCAGTTCAGAGAGCTCGGAAGGGCCCTCAAATATATGGTCAAAAATGAAGAAAATGGCGAAGGTGATGTAACAAGCTTCGGTGCCTTGGCGACAGCATTAGCGGCCACAGTAGGAACGGGTAATATCGTAGGAGTTGCGACGGCTATCGTTGCCGGAGGCCCAGGTGCTCTTTTCTGGATGATATTTGCTGCCTGCCTTGGAATGGCAACAAAGTATGCCGAAGGTCTTTTGGCAATCAAGTTCAGAGTAAACAAAGATGGTCACATGCTCGGCGGACCTTTCTACTATATAGAGAACGGTCTTGGCCCAAAATATAAATGGCTCGGTATGATGTTTGCTTTCTTTGGTGCAGCAGCCGGCATTATGGGTACAGGTACTTTTACTCAAATTAACTCTATCACCTCATCTTTCAATGCGCTTTTTGATCCAAACTCAAAGCACATTGCATTCAGCATTGGCGATATGGACTATACATGGGCTACAACTATCTCCGCAGTAGCAGTAACACTCTGTGTTGCTCTAGTAGTAATAGGTGGAATACAAAGGATTTCAAGTGTAGCTTCTAAGATTGTTCCTGCAATGATTCTTCTTTATGTAGTTACAACAGTTTCAATTATGATTTTCAACATCAAGGCTCTTCCAGGTGCAATTGTTGAAATTTTCCAGGGAGCTTTTGGCATCAGGGCTGTTGCTGGAGGTGCGCTTGGCGCTATGATGGCTGCTATGCAAAAAGGAATCGCAAGAGGAATTTTCTCGAATGAAGCTGGTCTTGGATCCGCTCCAATCGCAGCTGCGGCTGCTCAAACTAACGAGCCTGTAAGACAGGGTCTTGTATCGATGACAGGTACTTTCCTTGATACTATTGTTATTTGCACAATGACAGGTTTATCTATTGTTCTTACTGGTGCTTACAAGCAAGGACTAGAAGGCGTTAATGTTACAATCTATGCTTTCGGAGAGGGCCTCCCTTGGAGCCACACCGCAAGTGCATTTATACTAACAATTTGCCTTGCGCTCTTTGCTTTTACTACAATTCTAGGATGGAACTACTATGCTGAGAAGTGTCTTGAATACTTTACGAATGGAAATATGAAGGCTGTAAAAACTTATCGCTGGTTCTATATTGCAGCAGTTTTAATTGGGCCATTCCTAACATTGACTTTCGTATGGTCTATAGCAGATATCTTTAACGGCCTCATGGCCTTCCCTAACCTTATTGCACTCTTTGCACTAAGCGGAGTCGTTGCAAAAGAAACAAAGGATTACTTCAAAAGATTGAACTCCGGCGAACTTGATGAAGGCTTCATGTCGAAAGAGATTGATTCTGAAATCGAAGCTGAATAAACTTTAGTGTTATAAGCGAAAATACAGCGAAACAACCTAGACCGTCATCCTATCGGGTGGCGGTTTTTTGTGTGTAGCGCGTTGTAATACGAGTGAAATGTTTCTTGTGATGAAGCATCGAGATACTTACAATGCACCCCAAGCGCTCTGTTTGGATATTTTTCTGTCAAAGAACAGTTTGTTCCAATACTATTCAAAAAATGCATTATGTTTTTTTGTTCACACTTTCTTCTTTTGTTGTACTTAAAAGCATACAATTTCCTTGCTTTTTGACTATCGCGTTTTGTTTTTGTGTATTTTACATAAACTTTTTTAAGATTTTTTATTTGACTTCTATAAAAACTCGTTATATTATCACATCATAAAAGTGTTAAACAACGATTTTCTATTTTTAATTATAGGTGAAAAAAGGAGGATTTATATGGCAGCTTTCACTGATATGCTCAACACCATCGGCGGATGGGTATGGGGAGTCCCAATGATGGTCCTAATCATGGGCGTTGGACTACTTCTATCATTTAGACTCGGTTTCTTGCAATTTAGACAACTCGGAAGAGCCCTAAAGTATATGGTTAAAAACGAAGAGGGCGGCGAGGGAGATGTATCAAGCTTTGGAGCTTTGTCTACAGCATTGGCCGCAACCGTAGGAACAGGAAACATCGTAGGTGTTGCTACCGCAATCGTTGCTGGAGGTCCTGGTGCTCTTTTCTGGATGGTACTTGCTGCTTGCCTAGGCATGGCAACAAAGTATGCCGAAGGTCTGTTGGCAATCAAGTTCAGAGTTAATAAAGACGGACACATGCTTGGAGGTCCGTACTATTATATCGAGAATGGTTTAGGACACAAGTATAAATGGTTAGCTATGATGTTTGCCTTTTTTGGTACAGTTGCTGGTATTATGGGAATTGGTACTTTCACACAGATTAATTCTATTACATCAGCATTCAACGCATTGTTTGATCCAAATTCAAAACACATCGCGTTCAGCATCGGTGCGATGGACTATACATGGGCTACAACAGTTTCAGCAATAGTTGTTACCCTATGTGTTGCTCTAGTTGTTATCGGCGGCATTCAGAGAATCTCAAGTGTTGCATCAAAGATTGTACCTGCAATGATGGTTATTTATGTAATAACAACTCTTGCTATACTAATCTTTAATATCAAAGAACTTCCCAGTGCTATTTCAGAAATAGTCAGCAGTGCATTTGGTCTTAGAGCCGCTGCCGGAGGAGCACTCGGAGCTATGATGGCTGCTATGCAGAAAGGTGTTGCTAGAGGTATCTTCTCTAACGAGGCTGGTCTTGGTTCAGCTCCTATCGCTGCAGCTGCAGCTCAGACAAACGAGCCTGTAAGACAGGGTCTAGTATCAATGACAGGTACTTTCCTTGATACTATTGTAATTTGTACAATGACGGGACTATCAATTGTTCTTACTGGCGCTCATGAACAAGGTCTTGAGGGTGTTGCGGTAACAATCTTTGCTTTTGGCGAAGGTCTCCCTTGGAGCCACACTGCAAGTGCATTTATTCTTACATTATGTCTTGCACTCTTCGCTTTCACAACAATTCTTGGTTGGGATTATTACGCTGAAAAGTGTCTTGAGTACCTAACTAACGGAAATATGAAGGCCGTTAAAACATATCGTTGGCTCTATATCGCAGCCGTGTTTATCGGGCCTTTCCTAACACTATCGTTCGTATGGGCAATAGCAGATATATTCAACGGGCTTATGGCATTCCCTAACCTTGTAGCACTGTTTGCGCTTAGCGGGGTAGTTGCCAAGGAAACTAAGGATTATTTCATGAGATTGAATTCTGGTGAAATTGACGAAGGTTTCAAGGCGAAGGAAGCTAACTCCAAATAAAATAGCATTTATGAGGTTGCATATTCCTATTATCTTAGAGCTACATGTAACTAAGCATTTCAGAAATAGGTTGTGAAACCACCTTATCCTTCTAAGCT
>JAAZHB010000074.1 GCA_012510935.1 Clostridiales bacterium | reverse complement strand
CCATTTCCACCGCACTTAACCGCCTGCCAGTAATTATCTTGACCTGCAGAAATGAATCCATCTCCAATACCAAAGCGCTGAACGCATGCTACTACGCAAGGGATCTCAGCTGATACCCAATAAGCAATCCCCTCTTGGTAAAGAGAAAAACCAGGGCCTGAAGTTGATGTAAATGCACGAGCGCCTAAACAGCGTGCCGCAAATGTCATATTTACACTTTCAATTTCTGAAGCACCTTGGATGAATACACCATCTACTTCTTTCTGTCGCCATGACATCCACTCCAAAATCTCAGACTGAGGAGTGATAGGGTATCCAGCATAGAAACGGCAGCCGCCTCTGATAGCGCCTTCCGCCATAGCCTCATTACCTTTCATAATTCTTTTTTCCATAATATAGAATCCTCCTAAAGACTACAAAATTTCAAACACTAAATCAGGACACATTGTATAGCAACTACCACACTGTACACACTTCTCTTGGTTAACTTGTGGTACAAGATATCCCTTTGCATTCACTTCAGATGAAATGTTTAATGCACCAGGCTTGCAATTTGCAATGCATAGATAGCAGCCCTTGCAGCGTTCAACATCTAATTTAATCTTCTCCATGAATAAGCCACAATCCTTTCATAAAATTTGTAATTAATATAATAATTGATTTACCGTATGTTCTATTCACTAGAACAATGTTCTGTTATCATTATAGCAACCCTATAATCTTTAGTCAACATCATGTGACATCAATTTAATTCTGTTAAGAAAATATTTTTCCTTATAGGTCTTTATCAAGAACCTTATAATATGTTAAAATTTATATAAATAGAACATCGTTCTATTTATATAATGCGATTAGTTATACCACCTTATTATTACAATTATTAATCTTCAAAAGGGGGATACTTTTATGAATAATACCGAAAAAACAAAATGCGAACAAAGAAAACCTACCCTACTAGTATCATTGACTCCGATAATATCAGTATTCGTTTTACTGTTTTTGTCACTTGTCAAATTCAAGGTGGATATTCAAATTCCTCTCATCTTTGCAGCAATTATTGCCGCTCTAATTGCAGTGCTAGTTCTAAAATGCAAATGGGAGGTTCTCGAGAAAGGGATAATTGAATCTATCACTAATGCCATGCAAGCCATTCTAATCGCATGTCTCATAGGACTGATTATTGGTTCATGGATTGCAGGTGGCATTGTTCCAAGTTTAATTTATTATGGTCTAAAAATCCTATCACCTAAGTTCTTTCTAGTAACTTGCCTTATTGTGTGTTCTATTGTTGCTGTTACAACTGGAAGTTCCTGGACAACAGCTGGGACACTTGGTGTTGCAATGGTTGGAATTGGAACAAGCATGGGTATTCCTACGGCTGTAACGGCTGGTTGCGTAGTATCTGCAGCATACTTCGGCGATAAGATGTCGCCATTTTCAGACACAACTAACCTCGCTCCTGCTGTTTCAGGCACAACGCTTTTTGCTCATATCAGGCATATGATGTATACAGCTGGAACTAGTTATGCACTTGCGCTTATTGGATTCTTTATCTTAAATCTTAAATATGTAGGTTCAAGCCAGACGGCGTCACAGATTTCTTCAACTTCAGCAACACTTAAAGAAGTCTTCTTTATTTCTCCATGGCTTATGCTACCATTATTATTCCTTTTACTGATGATTTACTTTAAGATTCCTGCAATTCCAGGATTAGTTGCAAGCATGCTCTTTGGCATTATATGTGCAGTATTTTTTCAAGGCGACTCGATTGCAAGTATTGGTACAGTACTAAGCTATGGCTATGAATGCAACAGTGGAAATGATCTTCTCGATCAGCTTCTAAGCAAGGGTGGCTTGCAGAATATGATGTGGACAGTATCTCTTATTCTTTGTTCTTTAACCTTCGGCGGAATAATGCATAGCTCTGGGATGCTAAATACAATTGCAGAGAACATACTTAAAATCGCTAAGGGAACCGGCGGACTAATTACTGCAACAGGAATTACAGCCGTTTTAATAAATCTAACATGCGGAGAGCAATACCTATCGATTTTATTAACAGGCAGAATGTACAAGGATGAATATAAGAAGCGTGGTCTTGCTCCACAGAATCTGTCAAGGACACTTGAAGACTTCGGAACAATTACTTCACCACTTATTCCATGGACAACATGTGCGGTTGCAATGAGTACTTACCTAGGAGTATCTACACTAGATTACCTCCCATATTGCTTCCTAAACCTAGTAAACCCACTTGTCGCAATCGTATTCGCATTCACTGGCTTTACCATTAAGAAGCGCAATGAAGTTCCCGAAGAGGACTTGATAGATTAAGGAAAGAAAGTACAATAGCAAAAGAAAAGTACCTGCTCTCTTGTGAGCAGGTATTTTTCTTCGTTGTGGTTAATACGAATACAAGTATATGAATAGGTAATTATTTATTTGTCGAAATATGCTACTTCCTTACCTTCTGCTAGCCTCTCTTGGTTCTTCTTCTTAAGCCTAATAATCAGAAGGGCATCAATTAGACCAATTGTGCAAACTATTAACTGGAAGACGAACATCCTGTTATAAGCAGTAGCTGCAGGCAGGGAATCAAGCCAATGACTGAATAAAGTAAACTGGAAAATATCAGGCGAGAATCCTAGTATAGCAGCAGCGCCAGTTGTCGTTGCAGTTACAGCCGCAGGTATTCCGCACTCCTCAATTGTTGCATAATAGTTTCTTCCTGCATAACATGCAAATGACAAGAATATTACTATAAAGATTACAAATCCAACTGATACGTTATCACCTTTTGGTGCAAGCATGTATATCAATCCTGCAATGGCGCAAATATAGACGATAACAAGGTTTTTCGCAGGCGATTTTAGTCTAGTTGCGATTTCTCCTCCTATTGGTGCTCCTATCATCTGACAACCATACTGTCTAAATATTGCCGCCCATCCAGCAATTACAACCGGTACCCCAAGCACGTCTGAAAAGTACGGTGTAAAGTAAGTCAATGTTGTCATAAATGAATATACACCGAAAATGCAAAATGCAAACATCCAAGTCTCTTTGTGTTTAAGAACTGACCATACATCTGTAAGCACATTAGCGTTCTTCTTTTCAGCTTTCTTTGCAGCAGCTTCTGCTCTATTTGCATCAAGCATCTCCTTTGTTGGGTTTGGAATTACAAAGTAAACAGCCGCTGCTATTATGATGGACATTACAATATTTGCAACTACAGTAGCTTTAATACCAGCGCCTCCACCGCCTGCCCATTGGAATGCGAGCATCATTAGGGATGACTCTACAATATTAAATATTCCAATGCAGGTTTCCTGCCATCCGAAAGCTCGTCCTTGTGCATTGTCTGGCCACATCATTCTTACGATTTTAATCTGTGTTGGGAAATTAAACATCAGTGATGCTACTGCAAATCCAATCCACATAAGAATGCACCATATATATGACTGTGGATTAAGTAAGAATCCAACTGCAAATATTGCATTCAAGATAATAGAGATGAAATAGATTATCTTATAATTGAACTTATCTGCAATCCATCCTCCAATTGGCGCAAGAAAAATGTTACCCAGTCCGTAAATTGAAAGCAAGAAACTCATCTTTGTTCCAGATGTTCCAAGGAACTCCTTGAAAGGCTCATACCATGTATATTGTAGGAAAGGCACAAGATATACTATCGCCCATCCAGCTCCCATTACAAGCATTGCTATTACTAGTCTTAATTTGCTCATTTCAATATGATTTGTATTATTCATACTGCTATCTCCTTTTTTAGTTTATGATTTAGTCAATATACTTCTTGAATACTTCTCCAAGAACCTTAATGCCTTCTCTAATCTGTGGCTCCTTTACCATAGTAAAATTCATTCTTATTGTGTTCTTAACACCATCAAACGAGAAGAATGACTCACCCGGTATATATGCTATTCCCGCTGCTACAGCATCATCTAGAATTTTATCTGAATCAAGTCCTTCTGGAAGCTCTAACCAAAGGAACATTCCTCCCTCTGGGTCTGTATACTTAATCTCTACTGGGAAATACTCCTTAATCATTTCTACCATGAGTTCACAGCGCTCTTTATATACAACCTGTATTTCTCTAATATGCGCTTCAAGATCGAACATCTTTAAGTAATAATAGGTAAGCATCTGAGTAATCTCTGGACTCTGCAGATCATTAGTCTCCTTTAGTTCCTCTATCGCCTTTGCTACCTCAGGGGAAGCACATGCCCAAGCAACTCTCATTCCAGGACTTAGAATCTTCGAAAATGACCCTAGATACATTACTTGATTGTTCTTATCAAGAGCTCTAAGATGTGGAAGCTGCTTTCCTTTGAATCTGAGATCGCCATAAGGATTATCTTCAACGACAACAACATCGTACTTTGAGACTACTTCCATGAATCTCTCTCTTCTTTCAAGACTCCATGCCTTGCCCGTTGGATTTTGGAAATTTGGAATTACATAGATTAGCTTTGCCTTTGGTGTTTCTTCTAGCACTCTCTCAAGATCTTCGATAACAATTCCATCATTGTCTGTGTCAACGCCTTTGAAATCTGCACCATAAGGTCTAAAAGCATTTATTGCTCCAAGATAGCTTGGATTCTCAGTGATTACAACATCACCTTCATCAATAAACATCATTGCTGCTAATCCAAGACCTTGCTGCGAGCCACTGAGCATGCAAATATTCTCTTTTGTACACTCAACGCCCTCTCTGTTATTCATTCTATCTGTCAGGAAGTCAAGCAATGGACCATATCCCTTTGTAAGTCCATAAGCGAATGCTGCTGCGCCTTCTTTCTCAAGCATAGTATCTGCTGCTTTTCTTAAATCCTCTAATGGATACAATTCTGGATCAGGAAGTCCAGCTGCAAAAGAAATAATGTCGTTCTTGCCCGCAATTCTCTTCTGAACAGCACGAATACCCGATGCCTTAATTCGACTCATTCTTACTGAAAAACCCATTTTTTGTTCCTCCTTTTTCTACTTATACTCTTTAGCAATTTCTTCTCCACGCATCACGCGAAGCGATCCAAGCGCTAGTGCAATCATTTCATAT
This sequence comes from Clostridiales bacterium, assembly GCA_012510935.1. The sequence continues at coordinate 9,397 of JAAZHB010000074.1, read as the reverse complement.
TCTCCAGCTACAACCTCTGTTGGAGCAATACTCTTTGTCATTCTAGCTATTTCGCTTACAACATAATCTGAATGTGCAATTCCGCCGGTAATAATAATGCTGTCAACAGGGCCGTCAAAAGTTGGAACATATGAACATATTTCTTTTGCTGTTGAGTATACGAACGCATCATACACAAGCGTAGCTTCCTCATCCCCTTCTGAAATTCTTTTTTCAATTTCTCTAGAATCTTTCGTCCCTAAGAAATCATACATACCTGCGAACTTACTGATTTTGTCAACCATTTCTTCCTTCGAATACTTACCAGAGAAGCATAGCTGGACTAATGGATAAGTTGGTAATGAACCACATCTTTCCGGAGAGAATGGTCCGTTTGTTCTTCCACCACTTCCATCAACCATTTTTCCTTTGGAGTGTGCACAAATAGAAATTCCTGAACCAAGATGTGCCACTATGAAGTTGCATTCTTCATATTTCTTTCCAAGTTTCTTTGCAATAGAACGTGCAACAGCTTTGTGATTAAGAGCGTGAAACCAAGCTGGTCTGTCAAGTTCTTTAAGTCCAGTAATTCTTGCTTTGTCTATCATCTCATCGACAGCCACCGGGTCTACAATAAACGAAGGTACCCCGATTTCGTCACCAATTGATTTTGCAATTACTGCACCTAGATTTGATGCATGCTCACCACATACTGCATTTTTAAAGTCCTCTATCATTAAATCATTCACAGTATAGGTTCCCCCGTCGACAGGTCGACAAAGGCCTCCTCTACCCGCAACGCAATCGAAGTCTTTAATCTCAAAGCCTGCCTGCTTAACAGTATCTTCAATAAGGCATTTCCTGTATTCAAATTCATCAAATACATGAGCGAAAGGCTTAAGTTCTTCTGCAGAATGATCAACAGATGACTTGAAAATTTCTTTTTCATCATCAAAGACTGCAATCTTGGTACTTGTTCCGCCAGGATTAATAACAAGAATCTTCATTTAACTCCTCCTTTAAAGAATTTTTGTTCGCACAGAATGTTCTGCTCTTTAGAACAGTATTCTATTTTTCTTCATTATAATTCTTTTGTTTTCTGATGTCAATTCTCATATATTCAGTTTTTATTTTTTTTGCAAAACAATAACGCTGAAGCAAGTCCTGTTCGGACTTCCCCCAGCGTATATTTATTAAGTGATCAGCTTATCCAACCAAAGTATTAAGGGCTGCTCTAGCTACAGGCCCCGCTGCGGTATAGCCTGTACCGCCACCTTTTACCCATGATACAAATGCATATGGACAATTTTCGTTGTCAATGAACCCAACAAACCATGCATTTGATTCTTCTGTTCCAACCTCAGCAGTTCCCGATTTCGCATAAATGTCCAAGCCTGGGAATGTTGATTCTCCATAGGTGCTTACTACGTTATTCTTCATCATCTCTTTAAGCTTATTTGCGGTATCCTTATCTAGATAATTACCCAGGGATTTGCCGCCCATAATGTTCTTCAAGAAGTTTGACTCCATAAGTAAAGATGGTTGAACGGCCTCGCCTTCGTTTGCAATAGATGCCACATATACCAACATCGAGCAAGGATTTACAAGATCCTCATTCTGCCCTATTCCAGCCCAGCTCAAATTGATATCATTGTTTGTATCAAAAGTAAAGGAACCCTTTGCTGTCTGAATTGAATCTACATCAAGAGACGATGTAAGCCCCAACTTGTCAACATACTCTGACATAGTCTTAGCGCCCACCTCTCTGGTCAATTCACCAAAAGCTCCGTTACAGCTTTCAGCGAGTGCACTCTCAAAATTTACAGTTCCGTGGCGGCTAACACATGTAATTTTCTCGCCGTTATATTCATTTACCCCATCGCAAGTAAAAGAAAAACTTTCAATATTATCTAGTGTGTCATATGCTGCCGCTGATGTAACCAGCTTAAAAGTTGAACCTGGTGTCAACGCTCCCATAAGGAAGGTGTTGAAGTATGCAGAAGAACCTGGATCTGCATCAGCATTTGCTGGATCAATTGTTGGAGTACTAACCATACAGACGATTTCGCCTGTCTTATAGTTCATTATTCCGACAGTTCCTTCTCTTCCATTCAAAGCCTCATATGCTGCACGATTCGCTTCTGAATTGATTGTTAATGTCAGCTTTTTGCCCTCAGCAGTAGTATCGTAGGTTCCGTTGAGGATATCATAGCCAATTAACTGCGATCTCCACACATTAATAGCTCCAGTAGAAATATTGCCTCCTGGGTCTCCAACAGCATGTGCTGTAGCCAACCTTAACTCAGAGTCTTCATTATATTGCATACCATCAGAAGTGCAGTTAAGGAGTAATACTCCATTACGGTCATACACTGTACCTCTGTTAATGCTTCCATTAGTAAAAATCTGTGAGTTGCCATAAAAACTAGCCCACTCATCGCCTTTAGTAACAAAACGCCAGCCGAAAACTACGATGCCAAGGAACAGCACCGCCGCAAGAGCTATGCACATTGTTGCTCTTTTCTCGATTTTACGCATGATTTATAGGCTCCTTATATTTCATCCAAATAATAATCATCTTTCTTTATTGCCAAGCTAGCATCCGCTCGCATGTCAGCTGCCTTGAAATAAGCGAGCATCGCCCATGAGGTGACCATGCTTGTTCCACCCGTTGATACAAGCGGGAAGGTTACTCCTGTTAGCGGGAATAAGTCTACAGCTCCAAATACATTAAGCATCGTTTGCACTAGCAGCATTGTTGCCGCGCCACATGCTCCAATTGTAAAGAATGTCGAACGTCCTGCAACAATTGAGTTAACAGCAAAGAGACATAGTGTAATCAAGCAGAGTACAAGAAGTACTGCAATAATAAATCCCCACTCTTCCATTACAAAACCGAATACCAAATCGGTGTTTGATGCTCCAACATTTTTCAAAGAGCCATTGCCGGCACCTAGTCCAAGCAATCCTCCTCCTGCGCCAAATGCCATAGTTCTTGTCTGCTGATAACCTGTGCTATCTGCAAACTCCCACACATGCCCCCATGTTGCAAATCGGTCTGCAACATATGGCTTAAATCTTAATACCATTATTCCCATAACGCCAGCTCCAACAACTGTCAGTATCAGTTTAGAGAAGTCTCCACTTCTTAAGAATGACACAACTAGGAATGTGGCAAAGAATATTAATGCTGTACCAAAATCTCCCATTACCGCAAGCGAGCCAAGGCAGAACAGTGAGAATGCTGCGTACATATACAGGTTGTTCTTCTGATATAGTTCCTCTAGTGATGCTGCGCCTATGCATACAAATGCAAGCTTTACGAGCTCTGATGGTTGGAAAGAAATCCCACCAATAGAAACCCAGTTAGCAGCTCCATATTTTATCGATCCAAAGACTAGGTTGAACAAGAGAAGCAAGACGGATAGACCAGCAAGAAGCGGTCTTATTTTCTTAGTTCTATTTAAATCTCTAAGAACCATGCACATAAATATCATCAAGCATATTCCCATTGCTATTGCGATTAATTGTTTTATCGTCTCTGAAGGTGCCGAAGAAGCAGTGATTGCAAGGTCGATTGTCGACATAAAAAATGCAATTAATTCTATTTCAAAACCTTTTCTCCCAAGAGATTTAAAAACCGCTACATAAACCCACATAATCGCACATAGAAGTACAAATGATAGTATTACACTTGTTGTTAGCGCAGTCCCCATGCTTATAATTAATTGCACGATTGTAAGTGCTTGAAAAACTGTTACAGCTACAAGCAATTTCCATGGTGCAACTGGCTCCTTATCCATGAGCCTCATTTCCTTATTGTTCCTCTGCTCCTCCAAACTAATCTCAGCTAGAGTACATGGAACACCTCCTATCAATATTTCATCGCCCGGATTGATAATATATCTCTTGCTTGGAATTAGCTGCGTGCCATTTACGATCGTACCGTTCTTTGAATTTAGGTCCTTTACAATCCAACGGCCACTCGATTTTCGTGTCACTATTGCATGGGTGTTTGATACGGTTTTAAGTGGTACCACAAGATCTGATGACTTTGCCCTGCCAACAATATTCTCCCAGTGGCTTATCGGCTGACTTATTCCATTTTCAACACAAAAATAGCCCCAGACTTCTGGCGTCGCTCTCGTTGAAAGAAGTGACATTATCGCTCGCAGCAAAATATAAACTGCAAGTGCAACAAATACCCACCGTAGCCCGGTAGTAATATATTTTGCCAATACAGGATTCTCCGTTGACATATTCAATATTGCATTCGTAATTCCACTCATTTTCGCAACTCCTTGCAAAATAGCACTGATGCAAAGTTTACTTTAAATCTAAACTTACTTCATCGTAGATTTGTTATAAATATCGCCCGCCGTAATACGACGAGCGACAAACAATCAAATTAATTATTTTTTCCAAGAACTCTTCAAACCAACGATGCTATTAAACACCTTAGTATCTGTTGTTGTTAACTTTGAATCGGCAACATAGTAACCCTTACGGAAGAACTGGAATCGCTCGCCAGGTTCTGCATCCATAATTGTAGGTTCTGCATATCCCCATGTCTCAATAAGTGAGTCTGGATTGAATTCATTCTCCCCATCCTCGTCCTCTCTCATAAGGTATGAATATTCTCTAATTCTTATCTTCTTAGCCGTGCTAGCTTCAACAAAATGAATAGTCCCCTTTACCTTACGCTCACATGATTCACCACTCTTTGTAGCTGGATCATATGTACAATGAATTTCTACAATTGAGCCATTCTCATTCTTAACAACCTCATTACAAGTTAGGAAATATGCGCCCTTGAATCTAACCTCATTGCCAGGGAAGAGTCTGAAATACTTCTTTGGCGGAAGCTCCATAAAGTCATCTCCATCAATCCAGAGTTCTTTACCAAATGGAACTTCTCTTGTTCCCATTTCCTCGACCTTACCATTATTCTCAACAGTGCACATTTCAACCTGGTCTTCCGGATAGTTGTCGATAATAACCTTGATAGGATTCATTACAACATTCCTAGCTGGCACCTTGTTCTGCAAATCTTCTCTAACACACTGCTCAAGCTGCGCAATATCAATAGTCGCATCTGCCTTGGATACTCCAATATCATTACAGAATTTGCGAATTGCTTCAGGCGTATAACCCCTTCTTCTAATTCCTGCAATTGTTGATAATCTTGGGTCATCCCAGCCATCAACCATTTCATCATCAACGAGCTTCTTAAGATATCTCTTGCTCATAATCATTGAAGTAACATTGAGTCTTGCAAACTCAATCTGTCTTGGAGGATTTGGCCAAAAACCAACCTCATTTATTACCCAATCATAAAGAGGTCTGTGATCTTCAAACTCAAGCGTACATATTGAATGTGTAATGCCTTCAATTGCATCCTCAATAGGATGAGCAAAATCGTACATTGGATAAATGCACCACTTATCACCAGTGTTGTGATGAGTTGCATGCAAAACTCTATAGATAATAGGATCTCTTAAATTGATGTTAGGAGAAGACATGTCAATCTTCGCTCTAAGACAAGCCTTGCCATCCTCAAACCCGCCTGCTCTCATTTTCTCAAAAAGCTCTAGGTTCTCTTCGACACTTCTATCCCTATAAGGGCTCTCCTTGCCTGGCTTTTTTAGCGTTCCCCTATATTCTCTAATCTCATCAGGAGTAAGTTCGCATACAAAAGCCTTACCCTTCTTGATTAATTCAACTGCTGAATCGTACATTGCATCAAAATAATTTGATGCCCATAGTCTTTCATTCCAGTCAAACCCCAGCCAGCGTACATCAGCCTCAATAGAATTGATATATTCCATATCCTCTTTCACTGGATTTGTATCATCATATCTCAAATTACATCTTCCGTTATACTTTAAGGCTGTGCCAAAGTTCAAGCAAATTGACTTAGCATGTCCTATGTGTAAATAACCATTAGGCTCTGGTGGGAATCTTGTAATTATCTCATTATGCTTTCCACTAGCTAAATCCTCATCGATTATGTCATGGATAAAGTTAGTTGCCATTCCAATATATTCTTCTCTTGTTACCTTGCTCATTCAATATTCCTCCGAAGTAATATGATAGTTTAGTATACCACAAAATTCTTGGTTCTAACAAATACCAGGCCTATTGATTTAAAAGTGCTTTCTTCAAATATTCACCTGTATATGAGTCCTCATAGTCAGCAACCTCTTCAGGTGTTCCGCACACAACAATACTTCCTCCCATATCGCCGCCCTCAGGGCCTAAATCAATTATGTAGTCTGCTCTTTTGATAACATCTAGGTTGTGCTCAATTATTACAATAGAATTACCCTCGTCAACCAATCTATCTATTACGTAAATCAACTTCTCTACATCCGCAAAATGAAGACCTGTCGTCGGCTCATCGAGAATGTATAAAGTTTTCCCAGTACTGCGTTTGGTAAGCTCTGTTGCAAGCTTAATTCTTTGCGCTTCTCCTCCAGATAATTGTGTAGAAGGTTGCCCCAAGCTAATATACCCTAGCCCCACATCATCTAAAGTCTGAAGATATCTTTTAATCGATGGTTGATTCTCAAAGAACACTAATGCTTCCGATACTGTCATATTGAGAACTTCAGAAATATTCTTCCCCTTGTATTTTACTTCAAGTGTCTCTCTGTTATATCTTGAGCCTCCACAATCTTCACAAGGCACATAAACATCCGGCAAGAAATTCATCTCAACCTTTATAACACCATCGCCCTTACAACTCTCGCATCTTCCGCCCTTAATATTGAAGCTGAATCTCCCTCTCTTATATCCACGAGTCTTGGCCTCAGGCAGTTGTTCAAACAGATTTCTTATATGATCAAACATACCTGTGTAAGTTGCAGGATTACTTCTAGGCGTTCTTCCAATTGGAGATTGATCTATATCAATAACCTTATCGATATTCTCTATTCCTCTTATCTCTTTGTGCAAGCCCGGTTCAGCTGTAGTTCTATTTGTCACCTTCGAAACACCCTTGTACAGAATCTCATTCACCAGTGATGACTTGCCAGAACCCGATACTCCAGTAACAAGCACCAACTCTCCTAGCGGGATTTTCACATCAATATTCTTCAAATTGTTCTGCTCAGCACCTATTATCTCAAGAAAGTTGCCGTTTCCCTCTCTTCTCTTCTTAGGTACGCTAATAGAACGTGCCCCTGAAAGAAATTGCCCGGTAATCGACTCCTTACAAGCCTTGATATCTTCCACTGTTCCCTGTGCAACCAGTTCTCCACCATTCACACCTGCCCCAGGGCCAATATCTATAATGTGGTCTGCCGCATACATCGTATCCTCGTCATGTTCAACTATGATGAGAGTATTTCCCATTTCAGTTAAGTTGCGAAGAGAAGCTAACAGCTTGTCGTTATCTCTTTGATGTAAACCTATGCTCGGCTCGTCGAGAATGTATAGGACTCCAACTAGTCCGCTTCCAATCTGTGTTGCAAGTCTGATTCTTTGAGACTCTCCACCTGACAATGTGCCTGCTGAACGAGATAAAGTAAGGTAGCCAAGGCCTACATCCTTTAGGAACTTGAGTCTTAACTCAATCTCTCTTAATATCATAGCGGCAATTTTACGGTCCCGTTCAGGCAGAGTCTCTTCAAGATTCTTTGTAAAATCCAATGCGTCAAGTACCGACATATCAGTAAAATCTATGATATTAATTCCTCCTACTGTAACCGCCAGCACTATGTCTTTAAGCTTCTTACCTTTACACACAGGGCATTCTGTCTCAGTCATCAGATCAGTGATTTTCTTCTTGATATATTCCGAGTTTGTCTCTCCCCAGCGTCTTTCGAGGCTTGGCAGTACTCCTTCAAAGGTGTGGTTCATATGAGAAATCCGGCCACTTTTATTGGTGTATGTGTACTTTAGCTTGCGTTCTCCTGTACCATGCAGAAGTTCTTTAAGAAAGTCCTCTGGCAATTCCTTATATGGAACTGTTAAGTCTGTCTTATGATCAATCGCCAGCTGTTGAAGCATTTGTCTATAGAATCCCATAGCGTCTAGTGACGCAAACACATTACCAAGAGCTCCATTTAAGATGCTCTTATTCGGATCCGAAACTACCGCCTTCTCCGAGATTGACAATGTATAGCCTAAACCGCTGCAGTTATCACAAGCTCCAAAAGGGTTATTGAAAGAGAACATTCTAGGTTCCATTTCTGGAATGCTAACGCCATGTTCCGGGCATGCTAGTTCAGTACTGAAAACCTCTTCAAATTCTTTTCGTTTCTCACTCTCCTTATCCTCTGGAGTTGAAATTAAAACCGTACACAGATTCTCACCTTCGCGCACTGCAAGTTCAACCGCCTCTGCAAGACGCCCTCTATTATCTTCTCGTACTATTATTCTATCTATTACTATCTCTATGACATGCTTGTTGTTCTTTGCTAGTTCTATAGGTTCTTCGTCGAGTCTTTTAATCTCTCCATCCACCCTGACCTTTGTATATCCATCTCTTTGTATTCTTGCAAAAATTGCTTTATGTTCGCCCTTCCGGTCCTTTATTATCGGAGCGAGGACTGTTACCCTAGTTCCCTCTCCGTATGTCCTAATCTTATCTACAATATAGTCTACTGACTGCTTTGTAATAATTCTTCCGCAAATCGGACAATGTGGTACTCCAATTCTGGCATACATCAGTCTTAGGTAATCATATATCTCAGTTACTGTTCCAACAGTTGATCTAGGGTTCTTGTTAGTTGTCTTCTGGTCAATACTAATAGCTGGCGAAAGTCCCTCTATTAACTCAACATCAGGTTTCTTCATCAGTCCAAGGAACTGCCTTGCATATGATGACAAGCTCTCTACATACTTCTTCTGCCCCTCTGCATAAATTGTATCAAAAGCAAGTGACGATTTGCCAGAACCAGAAAGTCCCGTCATTACGACCATCTTATCTCTAGGAATTGTTACATCAATACCCTTAAGATTGTGCTCTTTTGCACCTTTAATTACTATATTTCTCTCCACCTTAATCTTTACCTCATGTTAAAAGATTCAACCATGTAATATCTTACTTACAGCTACACCCTTATTTGCTTCGCTTGCTAGTCTTAAGATCAAATAAAAGGTCCCTAAGCTCAGCAGCCCTCTCAAAGTCTAGATTCTTTGCAGCGTCCTTCATGTTCTTCTCAAGGTCACGAATAGTCTGTTGGAGTTCTGCCGTTGTCATTGACTTAGGATCTTTATAGTTCGTCTCTCCTGTGTATTCCTTTGACGCTTCAATAACATCTCGAATTGGTTTGACTATCGTCTTCGGTGTTATTCCATGCGACTTGTTAAACTCATCTTGAATCTTTCTTCTTCTCTCTGTCTCATCAATTGTGTATCTCATCGCCGCACTTATTGAATCGGCATACATAATTACTCTGCCCTTCTCATT
>JAAZHB010000073.1 GCA_012510935.1 Clostridiales bacterium | reverse complement strand
GAGAACTCGAATATAAAGATAACCTATCCATATGACTTGACCGTTGCGGAGAGTCTGCTAGAAAGGTAAAAGTAAATGCTGAACACAGTATATAGGCTCGTTGAGCCGAGAAAATTTGAAATAGAATTCAATGAGATAGATATGACAGAGGACACAGTTGTTGTCAGACCTACATATCTGTCTATTTGCAATGCGGACCAAAGATATTATCAAGGGGCGAGAGCTCCAGAGATTCTTGCAAAAAAGCTTCCGATGGCTCTGATACATGAAGGCATTGGTCGCATTACCTGTGATCCTCAAGGGGAGTTCAAGGATGGTGAGCTAGTCGTAATGATTCCTAATACGCCGACAGAGGCAGACGAGGTTATTGCGGAGAACTACCTCAGATCAAGCAAATTCAGAGCAAGTGGCTTTGATGGATTTATGCAAGACAATGTTGCTATCCAAAGAGATAGGATTGTAAGACTTCCGGAAGACATTGACCCTGAGGTCGCAGCATTTACAGAGATTATTTCTGTCAGCTTACATGCAATCGACCGGTTTGATAGCATTGCACATAAAAGGAAAGATCATATTGCAGTGTGGGGAGATGGTAACCTCTCGTATATTACTGCGCTGCTGCTTCACTATAGATATCCTGATACAAAGCTATATATTATGGGAAGACACCAAAGCAAGCTAATTAATTTCACTTTTGCTGAAGCAACCTATAACATAGCCGATATTCCTGAGGATATAGAGTTTGACCATGCATTTGAATGCGTTGGCGGAACAGGCTCCGGCAAAGCGATAGATCAGATAATTGATTTAATAAAGCCAGAGGGCACCGTATCGATATTGGGCGTTTCCGAGAACCCAGTTCCTATTAACACCAGGATGGTGCTTGAGAAAGGGCTTAGATTCTTCGGAAGTTCGCGTTCGGGCAGAACAGACTTTATTAACATCGTGGAGATGTACAAGAAGCATCCTAAGATGGTAAAAATGCTAAGAAATATTGTTGGCGATGTTGTTGAAGTCAACTTAATTGACGATATGCATGATGCATTTAAGAAGGACATTGCGAAGGCCAGTGGTAAGACGGTAATGCTGTGGAAAATATAGAAAGATTGAAAGCATGGAAAATATTAAAGTGTCGGTAATAGTGCCGGTATATAATGTTGAAAATTTCATATATGATATGCTCAAGTCTATACAGGTGCAGCACTTTAAAGATTTTGAAGTAATTATAGTTAACGACGGGTCCCCGGACAATTCGCAAGTCATAATAGATGATTTTTGCAAGAACGATAGGCGCTTTAAGTCCATAGTTCAAGAAAATCAAGGTGTTGCAGGAGCTCGGAATAATGGGCTCAAGCGTGCTAAAGGCGAATATATTGTTTTCTATGACCCAGATGATTATATCCCTCGAGATGCTATTGGTAGGATGTATAAGAGTATCAGTAGAGAGAACGCGGACCTTGCAATTGGTGCAATGAGCATGGTTAGAGCGGGTGAATATAGAGTTAACGGGAATACGCTTAAGCTATCAAAGAAAAAGGAAATTTCAAGAACTGATCCAGATTTGCTGTGGTCATTTAGTGTCTGCAATAAGATTTTCAGGCGCGCAATAGTGACTGATAACAAATTGCAATTTGAAGCATTTAAACATGCGGAGGACGCACTTTTCCTATTCAAAAGTATTTTCAATGCAAAGAAAATTGTAGGATGTCCGGCGGTTGTTTATCAATATAGAATCAGACCATTCTGGGAAGAGAAGTCTGCTACGCAGATGATATCCACTTCATATCTTCAAGATGTCATAAAAGCACTTGATGAAATTGAAAAACTAGATCTCTCTATGGATTCAGATATTTTCAGTAGGGCTTTTTATGTAAGATATTGTGAAGTAAGCTTGATTGCAGGCTATTATAGACAACTGTGGGCAGGTGAAGATGAAGCTCTTGAAATTCTTTGCGAGAAAATTAGTTCTCTTAAAGATTCAATGGGCGATTCAGCATGGAAACAGATTGTATCTCGCAACTTAGACTTACAACTTGATAAAGATTTATTTACCAAAGATGCGGTGAGAGATAACGCGGTTCTTTCGGTTGTTATCAAGAAAGAGCAGCCAAAAGGAAGCAGCTACGGCGGCATTAACGGTTTTCTAGAAAGCTTGTATGACCAATGCATGCCATCGTTTGTTGTAATAGTAGAAGAGTCGTTAAAGCCACATATTGAAGAAGGCTATTTGCAAAAGACGAATCTTTTTCTCATAGAGGACATTGGCTCATATAAGGTCGAAACTGAATTAGTTATGTATGGAGATACAAGAATATTGCATTCCAAGAACTCTGTGAAGATGATGGTTAATGCTATGCTTAGAAATTCTAGCATCGATTGTGTGACGGCACCGATAAAGGTATATAGGAACGAAGAACTTTGTCATAGCATTCAAGAGATTTCTTTTACGACGAGGCAGGTTCTCAAGAAAGGAAATAAAAGAGGCAGAACTAAGGCAGACCAGCTTGACCATTTGCTGGGGAATAAAATTTTCCGAAGTGCGACATTTGAAAGGGCTAAAGGTGATACATCGGGATTATCCTCCAAGAAAATAATCAATGGAGCGATGATTATTCGCGGAGATGATGGTTTTGTTTATGATGAGTGCCCAAATCCACCTTCGCAGTCATATATATCGTTCAAACGAGTTCAGAAGAAAACTGAGGATAAGCTTATTAGCTGCATTAAAAGGCATTTTACTAAAGATGATGTAAAGAAGATATTGAGGAGAGATATTTAGGTTTCAGCATGAGAATAGCAATTGGTCT
>JAAZHB010000072.1 GCA_012510935.1 Clostridiales bacterium | reverse complement strand
TCCATCCAAAGAAAACTGTAAGTGCTATTGTAACGATTAGCCAAATAGCAGCACCCCATCTAGTTATCTTCAAAATCTTCTTAGTGTCTGGGGCCTTTGGCATCTCAGCATTACGCAGCTTCTGCTCTCGCTTGTAAAGGTTCTGCTGATATCCCATTGATTGTCTGTTGTATTGCGGTGGTCTCTGTTTGCCCTTTGCCATTAATGTATTACCTCTTTCTATATGAATTTATTAAAATTTATCTATTTATCCGTAAAATTATAACATTAATAATAGAATAACACAAACTATAAAAATATTGGCCCTTTGGTGGCATAAAACTACCAAATCCCTTTGTTTTTCAGTATTTTCTGGGGTATTTCTTATGGAAAAGCCAAATACATATGGACAAACCAACCAATAAGTTGTAAATTAATATCTCAGGATTATCAATTAGGAGAGAGGTCTAAATAAATGAAAATAATAGTTGTTGGCCTGGGTAAAATTGGCAGAACTATAATGAAGATATTATCAACGGATGACCATGATATTATCGCAATTGACAACAACCCCGATGTCGTAGCAACAGTATCAAATTCTTACGATGTCTTAGCATTATGTGCTGAGGGAACGCACCTAGATGTATTAAAAGGCATTGGTGCATGTGATTGCGATGTTTTCATTGCTGCAACAAGTTCTGACGAAATGAATATCGTTTCTTGCTTTCTGGCAAAACGCTTGGGAGCTAAGCACACTGTAGCTAGGTTTAACAGAGTTGAGCTAACCAAACTAAATATTGGTTTTTTGCGTAAAGAGTTAGAGCTCTCGCTCATCATTAACCCATATCAGCTAACTGCTCACCACATTTCTGACATACTGAAAGGAAAGCCTGTATCTAGGAATGTAATGATTCTCGGTGCGAGCAAAACTGGACGATTCTTATTGAAGGATTTGGCATTATCCGCTGGTCAGATTACGATAATTGAAAAGAGTGAGGACTCATGCGAGAAAATGCTTGAGGTTCTACCAAGGAATGCTCGGCTTATCTGTGCAGATGGTACTGAGCAAGCAGTTCTCGAAGAAGAACAAATTGATAACATGGACGCATTCGTGTCACTTGCTGGCATGGATGAAGAGAATATACTAGTTTCATGTTATGCTTTAAGCCGTAATGTGCCAAGGGTAATTACTAAAGTCAATATGGATGGGTATTCTCAGATAACAGAGTCTCTGGGATTGGAGCATGTTATATCGCCCAAAGATATTACAGCTGATATAGTAAAGCATTTTGTCGATGATATTAAAGAATCAAGAGGAAAGTAAAAACAGCCATGAATTACAGTGTTATTTTTAATACAGTCAAAAATGTATGCCTTGCAGAAGGATTATTCCTCCTGTTGCCCGTCGGCATTGATTTGATATATAAGGAGGGAAGCTGGAAAGCATATCTAATATCTTCTGGAATATCAATCTTAATATGGTTTATTCTTGACAGGCTATTTCGCAACTCATCAAAATCGTTAAAGCATACTAAAGATGCTTATGCAATTGTGTCCTTCTCTTGGATAGCAATATCTGCAATTGGCGCATTGCCATTTGTAATAAGCGGTGACATTCCAAACTATGTTGATGCGTTCTTTGAGACAGTCAGCGGATTTACTACAACGGGAGCCTCAATTTTGACAAATGTCGAAGCACTTACCAAAGCAAATCTGTTCTGGAGAAGTTTCCTTCACTGGTTCGGAGGCATGGGAATTCTTGTATTCATTGTAGCATTGCTTGGACACAGTCAAGACCGTGCAAGCAACATTCTTAAAGCCGAGACGCCTGGACATAGCGGCGAGAAGCTTCTGCCAAAAGCGAAGAGTTCTGCTGCAATACTTTACTACATATATCTAGGACTTACAGTTGCGCTAATCTTACTGCTTATGCTTGGAAAAATGCCTGTCTACGACAGCGTTTGTACAGCCCTTGCTACAGCCGGTACCGGAGGCTTTGGAATAAAAGGAGACAGTCTTGCCTCTTATAGTCCATATATTCAGTGGGTAGTTGCATTATTCATGCTTATGTTTGCGGTAAGTTTCAACATTTACTATCTGCTTATCGTTAGAAAGTTTAAAGCGATTAAGGAGAACAATGAGTTATGGTGGTTCCTTGCGATTGTAGGAATATCAACAATAGTAATCGCGTTCTCTGTCTACCCTATGTACAATGGAGTTGAAGAGACACTCAGAATGTCAGCTTTCCAAGTTAGTACAATCATTTCGACTACTGGATTTGCGACAACTGACTTTAATGCTTGGCCTCAATTGGCTAAAGCAATTCTGTTTATGCTTATGTTTATTGGCGGATGCATGGGATCAACAGCCGGTGGTTTAAAGGTTTCAAGACTGGTTGTTCTTGTACAAAGTGCAAAAAACGGGCTTAAGAGAAGTCTTAGCCCAAGATTGATGCATGGAGTAAGATTGAACGGAAGAACACTTGAAATCCACGCTGAAAGATCATTCTTAACATATTTCACTCTTTATGCTGGTTTGACAATCCTTACATTCTTGCTCATCAGCTTTGAGCCATTTGGATTTGAGACGAATCTCTCGGCTACAGTAGCTTGTTTTAATAATGTAGGTCCGGGTTTTGGAATGGTAGGCCCAACAGGAAGTTATGCGTCATATACTGCATTCTCAAAGATAGTTCTTTCAATATCTATGCTTCTTGGAAGATTGGAAATATTCCCATTACTTCTTATG
>JAAZHB010000071.1 GCA_012510935.1 Clostridiales bacterium | reverse complement strand
TAAGCTATTGCGGAGTAAGTTCAGCTGTTTTCGGAGTACTATTTGGATCATATTTTGGAGATTTGGTAACTGTAGTTGGCAAAGAGTTCTTCGGCGTTAATCTGGTAATTAAACCACTATGGCTTAACCCGATGACTGAGTCAATGACATTGCTGATAGTATCTTGTGGCCTTGGAGTTATCCATCTGTTCTTCGGTATGGGAATTAAGGCATACGAACAATTTAAGGCTGGTAAGCCTCTTGAGGCAATTAATGACAATATAGTATGGTATTTCATCGTTGTAGGAATTCTAATGATGATTTACGGTATGATAGCATCACCAACACTCTCAACAATAGGCAAATGGCTTACAATCATAGGTGTTGCCGGAGCAGTTATTCTTCCAATTTTTATAAACAAGGGCGCAGGAAAGGCTCTTGGATTATGGAATATATACAGTGGAATAACCGGAAACCTATCAGATATACTCTCATACTCAAGATTGCTAGGATTGGGACTTGCATCTGCGTCAATTGCGCAGGTTGTAAACTTCTTAGCTATACTTGTAGGTGGAAAAGGCGTAGGCATAATCCTTTTCATAGTAGTAGAGATTTTCGGACACTCGTTGAACTTTGCAATTAATGCATTGGGCGCATTTGTCCACTCAGCAAGACTTCAATATGTTGAGTTCTTTGGAAAATTCTACGAAGGAGAGGGCAAACCTTTTGAACCTTTTGAGAAAAACACAAAATACGTAAAGATTATTGAGGAGGAATAAAGAGATGACTTTAGGACAAACACTAGCTGTACTAGGAGCAGCAATCGCAACAATCGCCGGAGTAGGAAGTGCTATTGGAGTTGGAATCGCAGGCCAGGCAGCTGATGGCGCAAGAACTGGTGAGAAAGCAAGCTTTGGTTCAACACTTGTACTTCAGGCTTTGCCAGGAACACAGGGAATTTATGGAATGGTAATCGCAATTCTAATCATGTCAAAGATTGGAATGCTTAGCGGAAACGGCCCAGCTGTAACATTTGAGCAGGGACTTTCACTCTTCTTTGCAGGACTTCCAATTGGTATCGTTGGAATCGTTTCAGGTATTGCTCAGGGTAAAGCAGCAGCATCCGGAATCCAGCTTATCGCTAAGAAGGAAGGAAGACTTGGTAATGCAATCATCTATGCAGTAATGGTAGAGACATATGCTATTCTTGCATTTATTATTTCATTCCTAATGTACAACGGAATTTCAGTTGGCTAAAGAGAGGAGACGCTATGAGTATTGAGTCCATTACAAAGAGAATACAGGACGAAGCGATAGCATACTCTGAATCAGTTAAAGCGGATGCAGAGGCGGCAAAAACAAAGCTGCTCGCTGAAGCACAGGATGAAGCCACAAAGGTTAAGGAGAGTCGTAGCGCTGTTGCGGCAAAAGATGCAGAGACTCTTAAGAGCAGAAGACAATCTGTTGCAGGCCTTGAGGCTCGTAAGATGAAACTTGAAGCTAAGCAAGAGCTTATCGAAGAAGTTTTTTCAAAGGTAATTGATAACCTGCATGATCTTGATCCTGATGAGTATGTTCACATTATTTGTGACAAGATAGCTCCTCACAAGAATCTTGGCGGCACAGTCCTTCTTAACAAGGAGGATTATGACAGATATGCTGACAAATTCAGAGAGGCATTCAAGGGAACTAAGCTTGTTCTTGGTGATGAGTTTGCTGACATTAGAGGCGGCTGCGTTCTTGTTAAAGATAATGTTACATACAATGCTTCAATTGAAGAGGTTATGCGCAATAACAGAGTTGAGTATGTAAAAGAAATTGCAAAGGTTCTATTTTAGAAACTCTGCACTACAATAAACCGAAAGGAGGATATATCCGTGGGAAAAGATTATGTATTTGCGTCGTCTATGATTCGCGGCCTTGAAGGAAGACTTCTTACCGCTGACCAGCTTCGCAGTTTGGCAGAATCGAAGAATCCAAGTGATATATACAAGGTCCTAAGTGATGCCGGTTACGGTAGTGAGAGCAGTACAATTTCAGCCGAAAATTATGAGGAGATGCTAAAAGCAGAGGAGCTCAAGGTTCTAGACGAGCTTCAAGAGCTGACAGAGAGCGACCCGATTTTTAAAATTTTCGAGTATCAAGCTGATTACCATAATATTAAGGTGCTGCTCAAGGCAGAAGCTCTAGGTGTAGACAGGTCAGACATTCTGATGCATACCGGCTCAATTGATACAGATGAGCTAAAAGAGTATGTTGCAGAAAGGAATAAGCAGGAACTCACAGAGAATATGGGTGCAGCAATTGACCTTTCAATAGATACACACGCTAGGACAAAGGACCCGCAATATATAGATTTTATTTGTGACAGATATTGTTTTAAAGATATAAATGAGGCTGTTGCAAAATCATGCAATGAATTTGCTGAAGGATACGTTAGGCTTTTAATCGACACTATTAATCTTAAGACTGTTGCAAGACTTAAGAAACTTGGTCAGCCTAAGAGAGCTCTTGAGCAAGTGTTTATACCAGACGGTAATATCGATGAACTCGTTTTTTCTGCCGCTTTTGATGAAGATTGGAAGCAGGCAAGTGCGAACTTTGAGCCATATGCAGTACACCCGGCACTCGAGGAAGGAATACCTTCAATTGAGAAAAGTGGATCATTTACAGTGCTTGAGAAAAAATGTGACGATATATTAATGGATTATGCAAGAGATGCAAAATTCGAACCGTTTGGAATTGAACCTTTGCTGGCATATATGATTTCAAAGCAGAGCGAGATTAAATGTATTAGAATTCTGATGACTGGAAAGATTGCGGAAATGGATTCGCAAATTATCAGAGAAAGAATGAGGGAGACATATGAGTAAAATTGGAATTATTGGACCAGCTGATAGTGTCCTTGGTTTCAAGGTATTCGGTCTCGATGCATTTATATGCAATACTGCTGAGGAAGCAGCAAAGACAGTGCATGAAATCGTTAAGGATGACTATGGCATTATTTATATCACAGAGAAATTTTATAGAGAAATAGGGACAGAAATCGCTAAGTATGATGAGATGGCACTACCAGCAATTATTGCAATTCCAGGTAGTGACGGCAGCTACGGCGTTGGGCTTTCTAACATAAAGCGCGCGGTTGAGAAAGCTGTTGGAGCCGATATATTGTTTGGCGATGAATAGGAGGTAGAAATAATATGATTCAAGGCACAATCGTAAAGATAGCCGGACCTCTTGTAATTGCAACTGGCATGGGCGAAGCTGACATGGGTGACGTTGTAAAAGTCGGCAACAAGGAGCTTACAGGAGAAATCTTGGAGATGAGAGAAGGTAATGCTTCAATTCAGGTATATGAAGAGACAGCAGGACTTCAGCCTGGCGAACCAGTAGTATCAACGGGAAGACCTCTATCTGTAGAGCTTGGCCCGGGACTAATTGGTAACATTTATGACGGAATCCAGAGACCTTTGGTTACTCTTCTTGAGAAGACAGGTACTAATATTCCAAGAGGAGTATCAGAACCAGCGCTTGACCACGACAAGCAGTGGCCATTCCTTCCAGTTGCAAAGGTTGGAGATGAAGTAGAGGCTGGAGACATACTTGGAACAGTTGAAGAGACTGTTGCTGTTACCCAGAAAATCATGGTTCCTTACAAGGTTGCTGGTACAGTTAAGTCAATAAAGTCAGGAATGTTCACAGTTGATGAGGCTGTAGCAGTTATTGCTGACAAGAATACTGGAAAAGATGTAGAAGTTCAGATGATGCAAAGATGGCCTGTAAGAGTTGAAAGACCTTACAAGAAGAAGCTAGCACCTAATGAACCTCTAATCACAGGACAGAGAGTAATTGATACAATGTTCCCTATCGCAAAGGGTGGAGTTGCCGCAGTACCGGGACCGTTCGGTTCAGGTAAAACTGTTGTACAGCACCAACTTGCTAAATGGGCAGATGCTGATATCGTTGTATATATCGGATGTGGAGAGCGTGGTAACGAGATGACTGAGGTACTTATGGAGTTCCCAGAGCTTGTTGACCCAAAGACAGGCGAATCTCTAATGAAGAGAACTGTTCTTATTGCTAACACATCAGACATGCCGGTAGCAGCCAGAGAAGCATCTGTATATACAGGAATTACAATTGCTGAGTACTTCAGAGACATGGGTTATTCTGTAGCTCTTATGGCTGACTCAACATCAAGATGGGCTGAGGCTCTTCGAGAGATGTCAGGTCGTCTTGAGGAGATGCCTGGTGAAGAGGGATATCCTGCTTACCTAGCATCAAGACTTGCTCAGTTCTATGAAAGAGCTGGTAAGGTTGAAGTTCTCGGTAAAGAGAATGTTGTTGGTTCGCTTTCAGCTATTGGTGCTGTATCCCCTCCAGGAGGAGATATTTCAGAACCAGTATCACAGGCAACCCTTCGTATCGTAAAGGTTTTCTGGGGACTGGATGCATCACTTGCTAGAGCAAGACACTTCCCTGCAATTAACTGGCTAAATTCATATTCTTTGTATCAGACAAGACTTAATAAGTGGTTTGCAGAGAATGTAGATAAAGAGTTCCCAGTACATAGAGCAGAAGCAATGAAGCTCCTGCAAGAGGAAGCAGAACTTAATGAAATCGTACAGCTTGTCGGAGTTGATGGACTTTCTAAGGAAGACCAGATGAAGCTTGAGGCGTGCAAGATGATCAGAGAGGATTACCTTCACCAGAATGCTTTCCACGAGATTGATACTTTCTCATCTGTACAAAAACAGTTCAGACTTATGACTCTTATTCTGAAATACTACAAGGAAGGGCTAAGAGGTCTTGCAGGTGGAGTAGAGCTATCAAAGATTTCAAAGCTGCCTGTTAAGGAAGAAATCGGAAGATATAAGTATGGCACAGAAGACAAGGTAGAGCCAGAGTATGAAAGACTTGTAAAGCTACTTGAGTCGTCTGTTGACGAACTTGTTAAGGAGGCAGGTGAAGCTTAATGATTAAGGAATATAAGACAATTACAGAAGTAACCGGCCCACTAATGCTTGTAAAGGGCGTTGAAGGAGTCGGATATGACGAACTTGGTACAATTGAGCTTGCTAATGGTGAGCACAGAATGTGCAAGGTTCTTGAAATCGATGG
>JAAZHB010000070.1 GCA_012510935.1 Clostridiales bacterium | reverse complement strand
GTCCTATATGCAACTTTGCACTTGGATAATAAATTGGTGTAGTAATATAATACTTACCCTTGTTTCCTGCCATTCTCGCTTACCTCTTCCAATAACAAATTAAATTTCCCTTATAGAAGATCTACATCTTCCTCGTCCATGCTCCAGTCTAAATTAGACCAGTCATCGTCTGTTGTCATTCTATTAAGTAGAATATTCGCTGTCACAAGAAGCGTTGCTGTAGCCAAAATTGTACTGCCTAAAGCGAAAAATACTACCTTCTTAGTGGCGATCTTATTTGCAGCCTTGTCAATAGCCTCTGTGATTTCTTCAACAGGAACTTCTTTCTTACTCATAATATTCTCCTTTCTCAAACTGATAGAATACGTTACCGATATTATATCCTATAACTAGTTCTCATTCAAGAAAGCAAGCGCTATCTACACATAATTTTTATGCAAAAACAACAAAAAGCTATTGCACAATTGTGCAATAGCTTTTTGATAATAGGTTGTGATTCTAGTAGAACTGCCTTACTTAGCAGCCTTACCAACCTCTAGTCCCTTATTGAACGCATCAACGTTAGGTGCAATCAGATGTGGCTTGTGAGCAAATTTATGCTCAATACCCTTTATGATTACTTCCTCTGGAACTGCTTCTGTATAACCAACATATACACCAAGCATAATTACATTGAGAGCTCTGTCGTTATTCATATCAAGAGCCATCTGAGTAACAGGTGCCTCGATAACTTTAACATCGTCTCTTTCAATCTTATCCTTAACGATTGTGCTGTTAACAAATAGGTTTCCACCTGGCTTTAGGTCAGGAAGGAACTTATGTAGTGAAGGTGAATTCATTACAACTAAATCTTCTAGGTGATTAGAAACTGGTGCGCCAATCTCTTCATCAGAAATTACAACGTAGCAGTTTGCTGTACCACCTCTCATAGCAGCACCATATGAAGGGAAGAATGAAACGTTCAGGTCAGTAGCTTCACAAGTAGCCTCTGAAAGAAGCTTTCCCATTGTCATAACTCCCTGTCCGCCGAATCCGGCGATCATTAGATTTCTTTCCATTTACGCTTCCTCCTACTTCTCTTCCTTGCTCTTATCTCTATACACTCCTAGTGGATACTCAGCAAACATCTTGTCTCTCATGAAATCAAGAGAGTCAAGAGCTGAAAGTCCCCAGTTAGTTGGGCATGAAGTAACGATTTCAATCAAGCAGAATCCTTTTCCATCCATCTGGTTCTGGAAAGCCTGCTTAATGTAATTGCGAGTCTTGATAACATTCTGTGGAGTATCAACTGCTGTTCTTACAAGCATGTAAGGAGCAGTAAGCTGATTTAGAAGCTCGCACACATGCATAGGATATCCGTGCTCTTCAGCATTTCTTCCCTTAGGAGCTGTTGTAGCCTTCATTCCAAGAAGTGTTGTAGGAGCCATCTGTCCACCAGTCATTCCATAGATACCATTGTTAATAAAGATAACTGTGAAATTCTCACCTCTGTTTGCTGCTGAAATTGTTTCAGCAAGACCAATTGAAGCAAGGTCTCCATCTCCCTGGTATGTGTATACAAGTGAATCTGGTGATGATCTCTTGATTCCTGTTGCAACTGCACAAGCTCTTCCGTGAGCAGCAATAGTCTCATCATGTGATACATAGAACTGACCTAGACCACAACATCCTACGCCCTCAACTCTTGTAAGCTTGTCAAGGGCATTCATCTCCTCTGCAGCTTCTCCAATTAGCTTATGAACTGTTGAATGCATGCAGCCTGGGCAGAAGCCGGAGATTGAACCCTCAAGTATGCCTTTAGTTCTTGAATATACTTTCTCCATTACAGTACCTCCTTAATTAGCTCAAGTGCTGCATCCTTAACCTGCTCATTAGTAAGAAGCTGTCCGCCTGATCTTAGGCACTCCTTAATTGGGCATCTTCCCTGTACAGCGTGATCAACATCAAATCTCATCTGTGCTGGAATTGACATCTCTACATTAAGGATTCCCTTTACCTTGCCAAAGTCTAGATTAGCAAGTGCATCATAAGGGAATGGTGATACTGTGATTGGTCTAATAAGACCAGCCTTAACTCCCTCAGCTCTAAGCTCCTTAACTACCTTCTTAGAGATACGTGCTGAAATTCCATATGCAACGAATACTAGCTCAGCATCGTCCATCATGAATTCCTCTACTCTTATGTCCTTATCCCAAGTTTCATAAAGAGCTGCAGCTTCAATATTAACTGCTTCCTGACCAGTTCCAACTGATCCAGGTCTGCAGAATGCCTGTTGACCAAGTGGGTGACCAATGATAGCTCTATGAGCAAACTTAGCTCTTAGCTCAGCAATCTCTTCATCAGACTTCATCTCTGGAAGTACTACTGGCTCCATCATTGTTCCCATAACACCATCTGTAAGAACAAGAACTGGGTTCTCATCTCTTGCAGCTAGGTCAAATGCTTCGTAAACCATGTCTACGCACTCCTGAACTGTTGCAGGAGCAAGTACGATCATCTTGAAGCCACCGTTTCCAGATGCCTTTGTAGCCTGGAAATAGTCCTGCTGTGCAGGCTGGATAGCTCCGATTCCTGGGCCACCTCTCTGTACGTTAACATAAACTGCTGGAATACGAGCTGATGCACAGTATGATACACCCTCACTATAAAGTGAGATACCACATGAAGATGATGAACTCATCGCTCTAATACCTGTCGATGCAGCTCCATACAGCATGTTTACTGAAGCAACTTCACTCTCGCCCTGTACAAATGTTCCATTTACCTCGGGCATTCTTCTTGCAAAATACTCAGGAATTTCGTTCTGCGGTGTAATTGGATAACCCGCGAAGAAACGACAACCTGCTCTTGTAGCTGCTTCAGCGATAGCTTCGCAGCCTTTCATAAATACACGTTCTGCCATTATGATTCTCCTCCCTTGATTATCTCCATACCTCAATTGCCGCGTCAGGACAAATCTGAGCACACATTGCACATCCGATACAATCATCTGGATTTGCAACAATTACAAAAGGGTAACCCTTTGAGTTTACTTCATCCCCTACTGCAAGACATTTCTTTGGGCATGAAAGCACACAATACTGGCAAGACTTGCAGATCTCGGAATTGATTTCAACTTTTCCCTTTGCCATTACATTTCCTCCTTACGGTTAAAAAAAAGTACAATTTATTCTAATCAACCCATGAATAGGTTAGATACAGTTCAATAGGCAGAAGAAATTTGTCTGTCTCTGCCTTAGCTTCTTCGTAAATGTCATTGCGAACACAAGCACTGTTCACAGTTGTCACTCCGCTCAAAAGCCCATCGACTCTATCAAGTCCATCCATGAATTCATTAACATTAGTTGCGTAACCCAAATTAGGATTAGCTAGAACATAAATACGGTCAAGCCTGATTGACTTAAGGATATGGGACATCGTTCCGTCAATTGATTCTAGGTCCCTTGTCCAAGGTCTGTAAGGATTAACCACATATACTGCAACCGAGTCCTCCTTAGAAAGAAGGTGTGCATAAGCACCCGCCATTCTTGCAGCTGAATGACCTCCACCGATATCTAATAGCGTGAAATTATCACTCATAAGTGATACCGCTACTCCACCAACTGATGATGGCGCATCGAGGAATTGATCCTGATAGTGGATATCAACTCCCTCTTTGGCAAATGCATCAGCCATGTCTCTTGATCTATATAGAGGTTTAGTCTGGTCAAGGTCAAAAAGGTCAACTTCCTTGCCAGTTTCCTCCGCTAGTTTGTGAGCAACGTTCAGAACAATTTCACTTTTACCGCTTCCTGCTTCACCAATAAAAACAAAATTTTTCTTCTCTTTCATTATATCGCCGAAGGTTTTCTCTACCTCGTAAAATACACTCACTACCACATTCTCCCAACTTCATAAAAATAAACTTTCCAACATTTTGACTGTTGAAAAGCGGAATCTGTTATCTAAAAAAACAATTTCTTCATGCACTCTTATTTTATAGGAAAAGATGACAATGTCAATAGCTTAACAAGTCGATACTGTGAAAACCATTGATATTTTTCAAATATTTTGCGATAATTGGCGCATGGAAAAAATTTTAAGTATAACAGCACAAAAGCCACACTCTACCGGAAGTGGCACATACCTTACGGAGGTAGTTGAAGCTCTCGGCAGAATGGAATACGAGCAGGCAGTAATTGCAGGCATTTATCCATCTGACGAGGTCCTTTTTTCTGATAACGTAAAATTCTACCCCGTATATTTTGAAGAAGACTTCCCAATCTACGGAATGTCTGATGTAATGCCTTATCCTTCATC
>JAAZHB010000008.1 GCA_012510935.1 Clostridiales bacterium | reverse complement strand
TTATTCTAGAGAAGTATCGCGAGTTGGCAGAGAAGGTTTCAGATCCTGAAATAATTGGCAACCAGTCGGTATGGCAGAAATATATGAAAGAAATGGGCGAAATGGAGCCTATCGTTAAGGAATATGAGGCATACAAGAAGGCCAAGGAGGCTCTTGCAGAAGCAAAAGAGATTCTTGACTTGGAAGATGATGAAGAGCTTCGTGATATGGCAAGAGAAGAGATAAAGGAGCTTGAGAGTCAGATTGAAGAGTCAGAGGCTCGTCTTCTAATTCTACTTCTTCCAAAGGACCCTAACGATGAGAAGAATGTAATTCTTGAGGTTAGAGCGGGAACCGGCGGAGATGAGGCGGCTCTTTTTGGCGGAGACCTTTTAAGAATGTATTTGCGCTACGCTGAAAGAAAGCGTTGGAAGACTGAAATTATTGAAATGAACGACACTGGAATTGGTGGCGTTAAGGAATGCACGGTTCTAATCAAGGGAAAAGGAGCTTATTCAAGACTTAAGTATGAGAGCGGTGTTCACAGAGTGCAAAGAGTTCCGGACACTGAGTCTTCTGGCAGAATCCATACTTCAGCAGCTACAATTGCGGTGCTTCCTGAGGTTGATGATGTTGAAGTTAAGGTAGATCCTAACGATGTTAGAGTCGATGTATACAGAGCATCTGGTAATGGTGGACAGTGCGTAAATACTACTGACTCTGCGGTTAGACTTACTCACATTCCTACCGGCCTTGTTGTTACTTGTCAGGATGAGAAGTCGCAGATTAAGAATAAGGATAAGGCTTTCAAGGTTCTGAAGGCTAGACTCTATGACTTATACCAGTCGCAGCAGGATGCTGAAAGATCTGCTGAACGTAAGAGTCAGGTTGGATCTGGAGATAGATCGGAAAGAATTAGAACTTACAACTTCCCTCAGGGAAGGGTTACAGACCATAGAATTAATCTTACGCTATATAAGCTTGAACAGTTCCTTGATGGAGATATTGATGAGGTGGTAGACAGCCTTATTACAGCTGATCAGGCTGAGAAAATGAAGGAATTTGGTTAAAGAATGAACACCTTGCGGCTTAATTTGACAACTGAAGATATTAAGATAGCGAGTCAGATTATTCGTGAAGGAGGACTTGTTGCTTTTCCTACGGAGACGGTTTATGGATTAGGGGCTGATGCTTTGAATGCGGAGGCTGTCAAGTCGGTTTATGTGGCAAAGGGGAGGCCAAGCGACAATCCGATGATTGTGCATATCGCAGATATGGAAGCGCTCGAGCGGGTTGCGAAGAATCCGAGTGCGAGGGCGATTCAGCTTGCCGACCGATTCTGGCCAGGTCCGCTTACTATGGTTTTCGAAAGGCAGTCGGTTGTACCGGATGTGACAACCGGAGGGCTAGATACTGTTGCGGTAAGGATGCCTTCAAATGAAACGGCAAGAGAGTTGATTAGAGGTGCGGGAACACCAATTGCTGCACCAAGTGCGAACCTTTCAGGTAAGCCTAGTCCAACCACTTGTGAGGATGTTTTGGAAGATATGGATGGAAGAATCGATGCCGTTGTCATGGGAGCGAGAAGTGATGTAGGCATTGAGTCAACAGTCTTGGATATGACTGGGGATAAGCCTGTTATTCTTAGGCCTGGTAAAGTTACCAAAGAAGACATTGAGGAGGTTCTCGGCATTGTAGTTTGCTATGATGAAGCTTTGCTGATAGAGACCTCGACCGAATTTAATCCAGAGGATGGAGCACAGGAAGACAAGAATTTTAGGCCGCGTTCGCCTGGCATGAAATATAAGCACTATGCTCCCAAGGCAAAGGTTAGACTTGTGCACGGAGATATGGATTCTCTAGCGAAGGCTGCTTTTGAAGAGGGGATTAAGGTTGCAAAACTAGACTACGGAACGGACAGTGAGGCCGCGGCGAGATATTTTTTTGCAGATCTAAGAAGACTCGACCGAGAGGGCGTGGAGCTCATTTTGGTTGAGACTCTTGAAACCCCGGGCTTTGGCTTTTCGATTATGAACAGAATGCTGAAGTCGGCGGGATACGATGTTGTAGATAATGAATAGAAGGAGATACTTTATGAAAATTGTAGTTGGAAGTGATCACGCGGGCTATGAGCTAAAGGAGGCTGTTAAGCAAAAGCTGATTTCAGAGGGGCATGAGGTGGTTGATGCTGGATGCAACTCAACTGAGTCTGTGGATTATCCAATCTATGGAAAGGCTGTTGGAAGAGCCGTTGTAAGCGGGGAAGCAGAGCGCGGAATTGCAATCTGCGGATCAGGTATCGGAATTTCAATTGCTTGTAATAAAGTTAAGGGAGTAAGATGTGCGCTTTGCACATCGGTCGAGATGGCAGAAATGTCTAGAAGACACAATAACGCGAATGTAATAGCTATGGGAGCAAGAATGATTAGTCAGGAACTTGCTTTTGAAATGATAGATAAGTGGCTAGAGACAGACTTCGAAGGGGGCAGGCACCTTAGAAGAATTAATATGTTAGAAGAGAACTAATTAGGAGGAGAAATTATGGCAGGAAAAATTATGGTATTTGATCATCCGCTAATTCAGCATAAGGTGGCGTTGCTCAGAGACGTTAACACAAGTAGCAAGGACTTTAGAGCACTTGTTAAGGAAATCGGTTTGTTGATGGGATTTGAGGTAACTCGTAATCTACCACTTAAGGATGTAGATATAGAAACTCCTATTTGCAAGACAACTGTTAAGATGCTTGATGGAGAGGATATCGCAATCGTACCTATCCTTAGAGCCGGCCTTGGTTTTGTAGATGGAATCCTAGAGCTTTGCCCTAATGCGAAGGTTGGACATGTAGGCCTTTATAGAGACCCTGACACTCACGAGCCAGTTGAGTATTATTGCAAGCTCCCTAAGGATATTGAGAAGAGAAGAATTGTTGTAGTAGATCCAATGCTAGCTACAGGTGGCTCAGCATCTGCTGCAATTGATATGATTAAGAAGAGAGGCGGAAAGGATATCTGCTTTATGGGACTAATTGCTGCACCAGAAGGAATCGAAGTTCTTTCAACTGCACACCCTGATGTAGATATTTTCATTGGATCTAAGGATGAATGCCTCAACGAAAATGCTTATATTGTTCCAGGCCTCGGAGATGCGGGTGACAGACTTTTTGGAACAAAATAAATAAATAATTTTTAAAAGGAGAAAAGAGCTATGATGTTAATTCCAGACAGTGTAAGCGAGCACACAAATGTTTACGATGTGCTAAAAGAAAGAGGACTGATTGAACAAGTAACCGATGAGGA
>JAAZHB010000007.1 GCA_012510935.1 Clostridiales bacterium | reverse complement strand
GTGTTAAATTGAATGGTGCTAAAACGCTGAGAATATGCAGAATTACACCGAAAAGGTTTTAGAGTCGTGTTAAATTGAATGGTGCTAAAACTCAATCATTGTTTCAATAATTCGGTCTGCTGTTTTAGAGTCGTGTTAAATTGAATGGTGCTAAAACCACTAAGAATTATGTTATCCCGTTTGATAGGTTTTAGAGTCGTGTTAAATTGAATGGTGCTAAAACTATTACATTAAACACAGTGCTTCACTGGGCGTTTTAGAGTCGTGTTAAATTGAATGGTGCAACAAGCAACTTATCATGGAGGGGAAAAATGAAAGAGATTTCTGAGAAGTTAAGAGAGTTTAATGAGGAAAGAGAATGGGGACAATTTCATACTCCAGAGAATCTATCAAAGTCAATTTCAATTGAAGCAGGAGAACTTCTTGAATGTTTTCAGTGGAATAACAACTATGATAGCGCAGCTGTTTGTGAAGAATTGGCAGATGTAACAATGTATTGCATAATGCTTGCTGACAGAATAAATGTAGATCTAAAAGAAGAAATCTTGAAGAAAATAAAGGTAAATAGTGAGAAGTATCCTGTATCTAAAAGTAAAGGAAACAGTATAAAATATTCGAATTTTGGAGATTGAAATGGCAAAAATACAAAGTGTGGCTTTTGATAGCAATGTCTCAGAAAGCCTAAGTCCAATAGAATATGGAGTTGGTTGGCCAGTTGTATATATAATTAACAATGACAAAGAAGCATATATTGGTGAGACTGTTAACATGTCTACTAGGGCAAAGCAGCATTATGCTAATAGTCAGCGAAAGCCGCTAAATACTCTTAATGTAATTAGTAATGATGATTTTAATAAATCGGTTATTCTGGATCTCGAGGGCTTTTTAATAAAACACATGGCTGCCGATGAGAAGTTTGTTCTTCAAAATGGCAATATGGGAATACAAGAACATAATTACTATCAACAGAAAGAATATGAGAAGACATTTGCTGAAATTTGGCAAGAACTTAAAGAGAAGGAGCTGACAAGACAGAGTCTTGCAGAAATTCAGAATTCTGATATTTTCAAGTATTCTCCGTATAAGGCACTGAATCTTGAACAATACAAAGTAATTAATAAAGTTGTCGAAATACTACTAGAGAATCAAGATACTGGCAAGAAGTCAACCGTTGTTGTAAATGGTGGCGCAGGAACTGGAAAAACTGTTGTAGCAGTATACTTGATGAAAATATTATCCGAGACAAGTTCTAATTTAGAGTTTGATGAGGAAATGGATCCAGGCTATCTTTATGTTGCAGAGAATCTATCTAAACTCAAAGAGATGAAAATTGGATTAGTAATCCCGATGCAGTCATTAAGGGCGACAATTAAAAAAGTGTTTAAAAATGTACAAAGCCTTAAACCTAGCATGGTTATAAGCCCTATTGATGTGCCGAAAGATGAATATGATTTACTGATTGTTGATGAAGCACATCGTCTAAGGCAGCGAAAAGCTCTTTCGCAATATCCGGCCTTTGATAAGAATAATAAACAGCTAGGATTTGGCAATGAGGGCAATGAACTTGACTGGATAATGAAGTGTAGCAAAAATCAAATATTTTTCTATGATAGCATGCAATCGGTTAAGCCTGCAGATATTCCAAAGAGTAGGTTTGATGAATTAATAAAGGACAATCAGGATAATTTTATGGAGCTGAAATCGCAATTCAGATGTGAAGGCGGTAATGACTACATTGATTACATAAAAGATATTTTGGATGTTAAGAAAGATATTCAGCCAAAGAGTATTCAAAACTACGATTTTAAAATTTTCAATCACCTAGAAGATTTGATTGAAGCAATAAAGGAAAAAGATAAAGAGTATGGGCTCTGCCGTGTAGTTGCAGGGTTCTCGTGGAAGTGGACTTCAAAGAATGATAAGTCCGCTTATGATATTTGTATAGAAGGTAAAAACTATAGGTGGAATACACAAAATACAGACTGGGTAAATTCAAAGAATGCATTGGATGAAATAGGATGCATACACACAGTTCAAGGATATGACCTCAACTATGTAGGCATTATATTCGGAAATGAAATAGGCTATGACGAAGAGAAAGGTGAAATCATTATTGATAAAAACAAGTATTTCGATCAACTTGGTAAAACCGCAGTAGAATCAAGAGAAGCACTCAAAGAATATATTGTAAATATATATAAGACACTTCTAACAAGGGGTGTAAAGGGGGCATATGTGTATGCTTGCAATGAATCACTAGCTAAATATTTATATAATTATATTTTAGAAAGAGGTTAAAAATGAAAACTACTATTAATCCGGAAACTGTTACAACTGAAGAGTTTGCTTTAATGATGCATCACCACTTGATATAATTCCAGATAGCATCCCATTTGCAGGTTTTTTAGATGATGCTATCGTGGCTGCTGTTGTAGTTGCATGGTGCGAAGATTCTATTAATAATTTCATGAAATGGTTCGAAGCCCATAAAAAATAAGTATTGCTTTAAACAGTCCACTTGCAGTAAAGGGCGGCTAACCGAATCGGTCAGCCACCCTTTTATAAGCATTAAGCCTACGCTTCAATTTAATAAACATTTCTGTCAAAGTAGTAAATGTTTTCAGCATCAAAATAAATGTCTTTAGGTTTGTTATATAATATATCTACATTTTCTAGACTCTCTAGGAAGGGGCTGACAAAAGGATTCTTGCAACTTAGAAGGCCGTTTAGAACTTTGTCAGTCTTTTCATCAGTTATCTCCTGTAATTTGTTCCCAATAGCAAGGAAACCATCATCGAGATTGATTTTTTCAAGAGCGGGTATTTTGCTGAAGACGTTACCAGCTTTTGTATTAGCATCAGCCATTCCACCAACTAATAAACTCTCAATTGAAGAGCCAGAGAGATCTTCAAGTCTTGCATAGCATTTCGTATATAAGTCTCGATATAAAAGAGCCTTTTTTCTAATCGTATCAGCAATTAGGTTAAGATTATCTGACTTGAAATTTTTCTGAAGCATCGTCTGAAGGAAAGTTGCAAAAGCATATACATATAAAGCCATTTGATAATATTTAAAGTTTAGTTGAACTTCAGCAAGCTTCTTCTTTATCTCGGAATCTCTCGAAAAAAATTTCTTATTATTGAGAGCTTTTTCAATTCTGTTACTATAGAAATCGATATCGGCACTTCCATCTCTTGAGATGATTTTGGCAGTTGTAAGTGTGGCATTAATATAAACAGTATCGTTATAGTTTAACTTATATTTCCCAATTTCTTCACTTAAGAAGTTTAAATTTGCTGTCAGCTTGGACTTCTTGTCCTCCTCGAGAAATTCTATGATATTCAATTGTGTTTCTTGGATATCATCTAGCTTTTTTTCAATTTGCATTAATGCAGCTGCTGCAAATATCATTGTAGGGTCGCATGGAATTGTTGTCATTCTAGCTTGGCCTCCGCCCACGGTTCCTGAAACTGAATTTTGCAAACTACCAATAAAACCCGATCCATCTTTAGCTGCAAACATTTTCTTCCCACTGGTATTTACATAATAAAAGCCGCTTCCACCAGGCCCAGTGATGGTTGATTGAATAGCAGATGCTAGTGGCTTAATTGCCACACCTAACGAAGTAAGCTGGTTAATAGGCAGCTGGAAGGTGGGCTTTTCCTTGATT
>JAAZHB010000006.1 GCA_012510935.1 Clostridiales bacterium | reverse complement strand
TATATTCTAAAGGAAAAAGGCTTTCATGTCTTTTATTTTTTTGAACTAAAATGGTGCTGACGATGAAATGTTATTTCCATCACCAACACCATAAATTGTAGAACCCTTTTTTTGCGTTTTAAGAAGATATTCAAATAAAAATCGGAAGAATATATGAATATTCTTCCGATAAATATATTTCAGTATTTAATTAGCTTATTGATTAATCTCTGATTCGCAATATAGGCACTTGATGCCTGAACCTTCCCTAATAATAAATTTCTGTTCAAGATCTTGCTCTGTTTGAGTAATGCAATGAGCATTATGACAATGAACTTGATTTGTGAAAACGCCACCTGCACAATCGAGTCCCTTAATATCTTGTCTAATATCAAGGATTTCAGAAGATGTCAGAATCTTGCGATTGTCATTAATCTGGCACTTATAGTCATGGTCATAAAGCAACTTAAGTATTAAGGCCATACGCATATATTTACCATTTTCAACTTGCTTAAAGTAACAAGCACGAGCATCTTTATCAACATCAGCAGCTATTTCGTTTACCCTTGGAAGAGGATGCAAAATACACATCTCTCTTGGAGCAGCTG
The DNA here is from genome assembly GCA_012510935.1 of Clostridiales bacterium. The sequence goes on along the minus strand of JAAZHB010000006.1, from coordinate 5,964 downwards.
TATTTCCATAGCGACCATTAATCATATCGTAAGTAATACGGTATGAGTCCTTTAGTACCTCGTACTTCTCAATATTATCAAAACGTTCTTTCTGTATTCTTGTCATATACAGAACATCAAGAACTGGTAGAGCTTCTTCTAGAGATGATGTCTCATAGAATGGAATCTGATTCGGATTAAGAATGTCATTCTTAATATAATCAGGAATTTGAAGCTCTTCTGGGCTTACAAATATGAATCTGACACCTGGGTATTTGCTAAGAGCAGATACAAGTGAGTGTACAGTTCTTCCATAACGAAGGTCGCCGCAAAGACCAATTACTAGATGGTCAAGTCGGCCTTTCTCACGATGAATTGTGAGAAGGTCTCCAAGTGTTTGAGTTGGGTGTGAATGTCCACCATCACCAGCATTAATAACTGGTACAGTCGCATTCTCGCCAGCTACAAGCGCAGCTCCTTCAGCGGGATGTCTTATTGCAATTATATCTGCATAGCAACTAATGACTTTAGCAGTATCAGCTACACTTTCACCTTTTGATGCAGATGATGATGCAGAGTCTGTTACTGAAAGAACCTGGCCACCTAATTCATACATAGCGGCCTCGTGACTTAGACGTGTTCTTGTTGAAGGCTCAAAGAATAGAGTGGCAAGCTTCTTGCCTTCGCAAGCATGACTATAATAATCTGGCCTTGCAATGATGTCTTTAGCTACATGAATAAGCTGAGAAATTTCATTCACACTTAAATCTCTGATATCAATTAAACTTTTCATCCCTAGCTCCTTATCTATCTTTTTTATCTTTCTTCTAATCTATCTTAAAACTATCTTATAGTATATCTTCTATGCTGTAATCCAACTTTCATCTGATGGGTCAGCTCTAAATGCAAGAACCTTTGCAACTGCATCCTTAGAAATATATCCTTCTTCAGCTGCTACCTCAGCAATTGAATCCAAGTTCGTAAGGGAGACGTTCTTTACATCAGCGTTAGCCATACGATCAAGACCTTTCTGTAGACCGTATGTGAAAATCGATACTACTCCGAGCACTTCAGCCCCAGCATCGCGAAGAACATTCACAACTTCAATTACTGATCCGCCAGTTGATATGAGGTCCTCAACAACAACAACCTTCTGACCTGGAAGAAGCTTTCCCTCTATTTGATTATTCCTACCATGATCTTTCGCACTTGAGCGGACATACCCCATTGGTAAATCAAGAATATGACCAACAATAGCCGCATGCGCTATACCAGCAGTAGATGTTCCCATAACAACTTCAGTTTCAGGGTAATTCTCTTTGATTAATTGCGCAAGTGCATTCTCAACATCATTTCTTGCTGTAACATCTGTAAGAGTAAGCCTGTTGTCACAATAGACAGGGCTCTTAATACCGCTCGCCCATGTAAAAGGGTCATTAGGTCTGAAAATAAGAGCTTCAATTCTTAAAAGATCCTTAGCAATTATTCTGTTTAAATCCATAGTCTGTCTCCTTCATTAAAATACAGTACTTGATTATATCATAATATTTGCATTTATAGATATCCTTAACCAATAAATTCATCACAACATCTTTTATATGCAGCTACTGGATCCTCGGCTTGAGTTATTGGACGACCTACAACGATATAGTCTGAACCATTTTCCTTTGCTTGTGAAGGAGTCATTACTCTTTTTTGATCACCGGTAGCACTATCGGCCCATCGTACACCTGGAGTTATCGTGAGAAAATCATCTCCACACATTAGGTGGACTTTTTTGGCTTCTAAAGGAGAACATACGACGCCATCAAGATTTGCTTTCTTTGCATTAAGTGCGTAATGCATTACAACATCATCGATTGGTTTTTCTATAAGAAGATCTTCTTCAAGAGTATCCTGGTCTGTTGATGTTAGCTGGGTAACTGCGATTAGAAGAGGACGCTCGCTGCTCTTGCAACCTTCCTCAAGCCCCTGCAATGCATATTCCATCATACGAATAGATCCGCCCGCATGACAATTAAGAATATCTGTGCCAAGACCTGCTAGAACAGCCATAGACTTTCTAACAGTATTAGGAATGTCGTGAAGTTTCAAATCAAGGAAAACCTTGTGTCCTTCTTTCTTTAATTCACGAACTATGTCGGGACCTTCAGAGTAGAACAGCTCCATTCCAATTTTTACAAAAGGCTTGCTATCCTCGAATGCATCTAGGAAACGAAAAGTATCTTGTGCGTTATCAAAATCGCAAGCTATTATTACATCCTTACCCATTTTTTCTCCTTATTTAAATCTTAGTTTAATTTATATGTGAGATATTCCAATTATTTTCGAAAGATCTGAAATGCCGTATTCTTCCATAACGAAAGGAAGCTCCTCAATGATATTCTTGCTCGCAAATGGTTCAACGAGATTAGCTGCGCCCACTTCAACTGCGGTTGCGCCTGCCATCATCATCTCAATAACATCCTTCGCGCTTGATACTCCGCCCATTCCGATAACAGGAATGGAGACTGCGGATGAAACCTGATATACCATGCGAAGTGCTACTGGGAAAATTCCAGGTCCGGAATATCCGCCGGTAGTATTTGCAATAAGAGGTTTTCTTGTCTTAAGATTGATTCTCATTCCAAGCATTGTGTTGATTAGACTTATTCCGTCCGCGCCAGCATCCTCGCATGCTTTTGCAATTGCAACAATATCAGTAACATTAGGAGTCAGTTTAATTATTATTGGCTTTGTCGTAACTTTTTTTACTGCTCTTACAACAGAAGCAGCAGCATCGGCATCTGTACCGAAACTCATTCCTCCTCCATGAACATTTGGGCAAGAAATATTTACTTCGAGCCAACCAATCTGTTCTTGAGAGTCTAGTTCCTTGCAAGTATGAACATATTCTTCGATGGAAAAGCCGCTGACATTTGCCATAACCGGCTTATGAAAAACTTTAGCAAGCTTAGGGAGCTCTTCGCTAATAACAGCCTCTACGCCAGGGTTCTGAAGCCCAACCGCATTTAAAAGGCCACCTTCGCACTCAGCAATTCGCGGAGTAGGATTTCCAAATCGAGGCTCTTTGGTTGTTCCCTTGAAAGAAAAAGTGCCTAGGCAATTAATGTCATAAATCTCTGCAAATTCATAGCCATAGCCAAAAGTGCCTGATGCAGGAATTATTGGGTTATCCAAGTCAATTCCAAGGAGATTGATTTTCGTATTTACCATAGAACTTCCTCCTTCCTTAGAACAGGGCCCTCTTTGCAAATTCTTTTATATCCAGTTACTGTTTTGCATGAACATCCCATACATGCACCAAAACCACAGCCCATTCTTTCTTCAAAACTCATCTGCCCAGGGGTAGTTGTAGCTTTGTAGACTGCCTTGAGCATAGGCTCCGGGCCGCAGGTGAAGAAGTATGAATAGTCTGATGGAAGAATATCTGTTACAAAACCTTTGATTCCATAACTTCCATCTGCTGTCGCAACGGAGACCTCAGCACCAAGAGCTAGGAACTCTTTCTCGTAGAAAACATCGCAACTCGAATTAAACCCAAGAACCACATGAACTTTTTCGCCACTTGCAATAAGTTTTTTTGCAAGAAGGTAGAGAGGGGGAATTCCCACCCCTCCACCTATTAGTGCGATTGTTGCACGCGAAGGAACTTCTTCTTTCATAAGTTCGATGCTATAACCATTGCCAAGTCCTGTGAGGACATCCAGTTCTCTTCCAACCTCGTATTGAGACATCTCGCGGGTGCCTTCACCTAGAATCTTGTAGATAATAGTAAGCTCGTTCTCGCTAATATCGTTCACAGAAATTGGCCTTCTGAGAAAATGACCGTCCAGCTTGATGTTGACGAATTGCCCAGGGGCAGTTATTGCGCTGATGTCACCGGCTAGCTTCATTCGGTACACACCTTCTGCCAGTTTGATATTCTCTTGAATTGTCAAGATTTCCTGTTTCATAGATATTTATCTCCAATTATTAGAACTAAGCGTCAATAGTTGAAACTGTAAGAGTTGTCTCCTCAAGTACATCGAGAAGAACATTTACTGTGTCAAGCGAAGTAAAGATTGTACAGTTGTTCTCTGTTGCGCAGAGTCTGATCTTTGCTCCGTCTGTTTCCTGACTGTGATCACCTATGTTCTTTGTATTAATTATATATGCAATTTGTCCACTCTTGATTCTGTCAAGAATATCTGAGCTGCCTTCGGAGAGCTTCTTCAATGTACGAGTTCTAATTCCGTTCTCCTTTAAGAACTCAGCAGTTCCCTGTGTTGCTTCAATATTGAAACCAAGGTTGTAGAATCTGCGAATTAGTGGAAGAGCCTCTTCCTTGTCGTTTCTTGCTAGTGTTGCAAAAACAGTCCCGTAATTCTTTACTCTGAGTCCACTTGCCTGAAGTGCCTTGAAGAGTGCACGGTTAAGCTTGTCATCGTAACCGATTGCTTCACCTGTGGACTTCATCTCAGGGGATAGGTAAGCGTCAAGACCCTTGATTTTATTGAATGAGAATACTGGAACCTTTACATAGAATCTTTCCTTCTCATCAGGATAGAGCTTAAAGAATCCCTGCTCCTTAAGTGACTTTCCAAGAATAACCTCTGTTGCGATATCTGCTAGTGAATATTCTGTTGCCTTTGAAAGGAATGGCACTGTTCTTGATGAACGAGGGTTTACTTCAATAATATATACATCATCATTTTCATCAACAATGAACTGGATGTTGTAAAGTCCCTTGATTCCAATCTCAAGTCCAAGCTTCTTAGTGTATTGAAGAATTATACCCTTCACTTTATCTGAAACGCTGAAAGTAGGGTATACACTTATCGAGTCACCTGAGTGAACTCCGGTTCTCTCTACGAGTTCCATAATACCTGGTACAAATACATCAACGCCATCACAGATTGCATCAACTTCTAGCTCTTTTCCCTGAATGTACTTGTCTACAAGAACTGGCTTGTCTTCATCAATCTCTACAGCAGTCTTGAGATAATGTCTTAACTGTTCTTCTCCAGCAACAATTTGCATAGCTCTGCCTCCAAGTACGAACGAAGGTCTAACTAGTACAGGGTATCCAATCTCTGTTGCAGCAGCAACACCATCTTCAATATTAGTTACTGCACGACCCTTTGGCTGTGGAATTCCTAGATTAGCAAGAACTTTCTCGAATCTGTCTCTGTTCTCAGCTTTATCGATAGCTTCGCAATCAGTACCGATAATCTTAACGCCTCTATCCATGAGTGGCTGTGCAAGGTTGATAGCTGTCTGGCCGCCAAGTGAAGCAATTACGCCATCTGGCTTCTCGAAGTCGATAATTGCCATAACATCTTCAGGTGTTAGAGGCTCAAAGTAAAGCTTATCGCTAGTTGTGTAGTCTGTTGATACAGTTTCAGGGTTGTTGTTGATGATAATTGCTTCGTAACCAGCTCTTCTGATTGTCTGTACAGCATGAACTGTTGAGTAGTCAAATTCAACGCCCTGACCAATTCTGATAGGACCAGCTCCAAGTACAACGATTTTCTTCTTATCAGTAAGCCTTGATTCGTTTTCGCCCATATATGATGAATATAGGTAAGCGATGTACTCGCCGGTATGTAGTGTGTCAACCATCTTAAATGCTGGTACGATACCGTTTTCCTTACGAATGTTGTACACATCGATTTCTGTCATATTCCATAGACTTGCGATATATTCATCGCTAAAGCCAAGCATTTTTGCAGTCTTAAGAGCCTTAAGGTCGCCAATCATATTCTTTAGAACAAACTCAAGCTTTACAATTCTTTGGAATGATTCAAGGAAAAGAGGTGTGAACATTGTAACCTTATGAATATCGTCTAGCGAAGCGCCGCGTCTAATAAGCTCAACAATCGCAAACATTGTGTCATCTCTGTAAACTCCATCGACATATGCCCAAAGATTTCTTATGTCCATCTTGTCGAATTTGTCCATCTTAAGGTGGTTAACACCAGTTTCAAGTGAACGGATAGACTT
>JAAZHB010000069.1 GCA_012510935.1 Clostridiales bacterium | reverse complement strand
GCCAGCTTCCTTAGCTCTGCATTCTGTTGTTGTAATTCTGCCTTCTCTAAGGAGATCAGTTACCAGGTTTCTCAGCATGGATTTTCTGTGTGCAGTATTTCTGCCCAGCTTTCTGTAACCCTTCATCAATCTACTCCTTTCGACTATTCATCAATTGGCTTTAGGGAAAGTCCTAGTTCAGCCAACTTGTTCTTTACCTCTACCAGCGACTTCATTCCAAGATTACGAACCATCATCATGTCATCTTCTGTGCGCTGTGTAAGCTCTTCAACTGTATTGATTCCAGCTCTCTTCAGGCAGTTAAATGAACGAACTGATAGTTCAAGTTCTTCAATTGCCATAACTAGAGCTTTCTCCTTGCGATCTTCATCCTTTTCAATCATGAACTTCATTTCTCCGATATCGTCGCCGAGTCCAATGAATAACTCTAGGTGCTCCTGAATAATCTTCGCACCAATTGACATACCCTCAGCAGGTTCAATTGAACCGTCTGTCCAAATCTCAAGGATAAGTCTATCATAGTCTGTAACCTGTCCAACTCTAGTATTCTCAATGCTGAAGTTTACCTTCTTAACAGGTGTGAATATTGAGTCAACAGGAATTGTTGCGATTGAAGTATTGTCGTTCTTATTCTGATCTGCAGGAACATATCCCTTTCCAGTTACAATATTCATATCCATAACAAGTGTTGCATTATCTGCAAGAGTTGCGATATGAAGATCAGGGTTGAAAATCTCTGTATCCGCGTCACAAATAATATCAGCTGCTGTAACTTCCTTAGGACCTACAGCATTGATAATTGCACGCTTATCCTCGTCACCGTCAATTTTAACGGCAAGTCTCTTGAGGTTCAGAATGATCTCTGTAACATCTTCCTTAACGCCAGGAATTGTTGAAAATTCGTGAAGAATTCCATCAATCTTGACACTACTTATTGCAGCACCTGGGAGGGAACTGAGGAGAATTCTTCTCATGCGGTTACCAAGTGTTGTTCCGTAGCCTCTCTCTAGAGGTTCGATAACAAACTTGCCATAGTGCTCTCTTTCATCAATTTCCTTAGTAATTGTAGGCTTAATAATCTCGATCATCTCTTCCTCCTTGTTCTAGCATAACGAAATAATAGAATAAACAATATTATTATTCTATCGTTATTATTATTTGGAGTAGAACTCTACGATTAAATGCTCCTCGATTGGCAGATCTACATCTGCTCTAACTGGAGTTCTGAGAATCTTACCCTCAAACTTTTCAAGGTTGAGATCAATCCATTCAGGAGTAGTAATAATCATGTCCTTAAGTTCCTTGAACTTAGGAGATGACTGTGACTTCTCTCTAACTGCAATTACATCTCCAGCCTTTAGCTCCATTGAAGGAATATTTGCCTTCTTGCCGTTTACCAGGAAGTGTCCATGGTTAACGAGCTGCCTAGCTTCTCTTCTTGAAGCAGCAAATCCCATTCTGAAAACTGTGTTATCAAATCTGCTCTCTAGTGCAATAAGCAGATTCTCACCAGCTCCACCAGCTCTCTTAGCGCCCTTGTCATAAGTTCTTCTAAACTGTGATTCTGAAAGACCATAAAGGAACTTAACCTTCTGCTTCTCTGTAAGCTGAATTCCATACTCGGACTTCTTCTTACGGCTTACTGCTGGGTGTCTGTTTGATTTTTTATTATATCCCATGTACGCTGGCTCAATGCCAAGAGCTCTTGCTCTCTTTAGTACTGGTTGTTTACTTCTTGCCATACTCTGTTACTCCTCCTTCCGATTAGACTCTTCTCTTCTTAGGTGGTCTGCAACCATTATGAGGGATAGGTGTAATATCCTTGATCATAGTTACAGCGAGACCTGCTGTCTGCAGTGCTCTAATTGCTGATTCTCTTCCGGATCCTGGACCCTTTACATATACCTCTACTGATTTTAGACCGTGCTCCATAGCTGCCTTTGCAGCAACTTCAGCGGCATTTGCTGCAGCATATGGTGTGGATTTTCTTGATCCTCTGAAACCATTTGATCCAGCACTTGACCAACTAAGTGCATTTCCGTCCATATCGGTTAGTGTAACCATTGTGTTGTTAAAGGTGGATTGGATATGAGCTTGGCCTCTTTCAACGTGCTTACGTTCTCTCTTTTTCTTTCTTGTACTTTTATTAGCTGCCATGTTCTACCTCCTCCCTTACTTCTTCTTTCCAGCCAGACGCTTAGGTCCCTTACGAGTTCTAGCGTTTGTCTTTGTCTTCTGACCTCTAACTGGAAGACCTCTTCTGTGTCTAATACCTCTGTAGCTTCCGATCTCCATGAGTCTCTTAATGTTAAGAGAAATCTCTCTTCTTAGATCTCCTTCTACAAGGTGCTCGTTTTCAATTACTCTTCTGATCTTACCAGCATCATCCTCTGAAAGATCCTTTACTCTAATGTCTGGATCAACTCCAGCCTTAGCGAGGACATCCTGTGATGTCTTAAGACCGATTCCATAGATATAAGTTAGTCCGTACTCAATTCTCTTATCTCTAGGTAGGTCAACTCCGGCAATTCTTGCCATTTCTTCCTCCTTTCCCATCTTCCGTCGCCACTCCGGGGGCGATATAGACAGGGGTAACATTTTATAAATATTATGCCTTTCCTCCCGGCAAAAAGACATATCGTAAAGCGGAGTATTCCGCGATTACAACTTTTCCATTATTACAACTGAAAATGTAACGCTTTAGTATATCACTCTTTCACTAAAAAGAGCAATATGTTTACGCGTTATATAATCAGTTTTTATGTAAATTCTATGTAAAGTTTTCAATTAATTCTGAAAGAACTCTGCAGGATTAACCCTGACGTTGCTTGTGCTTAGGATTCTCACAGATTACCATTACTCTGCCATGTCTCTTGATAATTTTGCACTTATCACAGATTGGCTTTACTGATGCTCTTACCTTCATCTTATTCCTCCTATAATCTTACCAAACCTCAACATATATAGAGAAAAGATTATCTCTCTCTCCATGTAATACGTCCACGAGAAAGGTCATACGGTGAAAGTTCTACCTTAACCTTATCCCCTGGCAGAATACGAATATAGTTCATTCTAATTTTGCCTGAGATGTGAGCCAGTACTTCGTACCCGTTCTCGAGTTTAACCTTAAACATTGCGTTAGGTTGTGCGTCCACGACTGTGCCCATTACCTCGATGTTGTTTTGCTTTGCCATAATGTATCTCCCTATAAAGTCAATATCTCTGGTTCACCATCGGTGATGACCACAGTATTTTCATAATGCGCTGATAACTTCCCATCAGCAGTTACTACTGTCCAGTCATTCCCCAAAACTCTTGTGGCATAAGATCCTTGGCATAGCATTGGCTCAATTGCCAATGTCATACCCGCCTTAAGCTTCGCTCCGGTGTTAGGCGTGCCATAATTAGGAACTTGTGGATCTTCGTGTAGAGTTCTTCCAACACCATGTCCAAGATAGTCTCTAATTACACCCATTCCATTTGCCTCAGCATATTGCTGAATGGCATATCCTATATCATGTACTTTGTAGTCAGTAGTTGCATACTTGACACCTTCAAAGAAGCTTTGTTTAGTAACTTCGATAAGTTTCTTTGCTTCTTCATCGATTTCCCCAACCGGATATGTTCTTGCAGCATCACTACAGTAACCCTTATAAGTTGCTCCTGTATCAATGCTTACGATGTCACCTTCTTTTAGAATAACATTCTTAGAAGGAATGCCATGAACAATTTGTTCATTTACAGATACGCATGCTCCTGCAGGGAATCCGCCATATCCTTTGAATGTAGGTTTCATCTTATAACGAGCAATCATATCTTCTACGTAGTTATTAACGTCTGCTGTCGTTTTGCCTGGCACAATTACAGATTCGAGGTCTCTAAGGATTTCGCCTGTAACCTTGCAAGCTTCGCGCATCAGTTCAAGTTCACGTTGAGATTTAATAATGATCATTTTTACGCTCCAATTGTATCAACTATCTCTTTAAAGAGTTCGTCAATTTGCATCTCACCATTGAATGTTTTAAGCACACCTGATTCAGCATAGTAGCCAATTAAAGGTGCTGTTTGCTCATTGTAAACATCAATTCTATTCTTTGCAGTTTCAGCATTGTCGTCTTTTCTCTGAATTAGCTCGCCGCCACAATAGTCACAAATTCCTTCTTTCTTTGACGGAATGTTTACTATATGGAAGCTTGCTCCACATGACTTGCATACTCTCCTACCTGTAAGTCTCTGCATTAATACTTCTTCAGAAACCTCAAAGTTTAGAACAAGATCCAACTTCATGCCATTCTTCTCGAGAAATTTGTCAAGCTCTTCTGCCTGGAAAATTGTTCTTGGGAATCCATCCAGAAGGAATCCGTTTGCACAATCGTCCCATGTTAGTCTGTCTGTTACAAGATCAACTACTAGTTCATCTGGAACCAGTTGTCCTGCATTCATATATTCCTGTGCCTTCATTCCGAGTTCAGTGCCGTCCTTAATATTTGCACGGAAAATATCTCCCGTAGAAATATGTGGAACATTGTACTTCTCCACAAGCTTTTTAGCATGTGTGCCCTTTCCAGCGCCTGGAGGGCCTAATAAAATAGCTCTTAACATCGTAATCTCCTGTAAATGCTGCAGTATTAATTCAATCTCTTAATTATACTCGAATTACTCAATTGCTTTCTACTATTTCAAGAAACCTTCGTAATTTCTCATTAATAATTGATTCTCTAGCTGTTTAACCAGATCCAAAGCTACTCCAACTGCGATAAGCAAGGATGTACCTCCAAAGCTTAAGTTAAATGGTGTAAACGCACTTAACATAGTCGGAATAGTAGCTACGGCTGCGAGGAAAATTCCTCCAGCAAAACACAATCTTCTCATTATCTTACTAAGATACTCTACAGTTGCCACTCCCGGTCTTATTCCAGGAATGAATCCACCGCTCTGTCTTAGGTTATCTGATATATCAGTTACATTAAATGTAATTGATGTGTAAAAATATGTGAACGCAATAATCAATACAATGTTAATTATTGAGTATATCCATACACCAGGATTACCTGAAGGTGATAAATATTTGCTCACAAAATCAGAAAACGATGAGTTTGGAGCAAAATATGTAATCGTCAGAGGTAGTTGCAGAAGTGATATTGCAAAGATGATTGGAATAACACCTGCTTGATTAACCTTCAAAGGAATATGAGTCGATTGTCCACCGTACATCTTACGACCTACCACACGCTTAGCATACTGAACAGGAATCTTTCTTGCGCCCTGCTGGACACAAATGATTACAACTGTTATCAGCATTACCGCAACGATAAGTGCAATTAATGCAACGATGGAAACGGATCCATCCTTTACTTGAACGAAAATACTTCTGACTGAGGTTGGGATTCTTGCTACGATGCCTCCAAAGATTATTAAGGAGATACCGTTTCCGATGCCATTCTCATTGATTTTCTCTCCGAGCCACATCAGGAATGCAGTTCCAGCTGTTAACACCAGAATAATTGTTATTATGTTAAAAATACTCTGGTCTATTACAGCCTTCCTGAAAAGTCCAATAGTTAGACCGGTAGCCTGGATTAAGCCCAGGCCAACAGTCATATATCTTGTTATTGTTGCCATCTTCTTTCGGCCCTCTGTTCCTTCTTTAGAAAGCCTCTCGAAGTATGGGAATGCAATCGTAAACAATTGCACAATAATAGACGCGGTTACATATGGCGTGATACTTAAAGCAAAAATTGTAAAATTACTAAAAGCACCACCCGAGAACAAGTCAAACAAATCAAGTAAGCCTGTATCTCCTGTGAACATCTGAGCAAGGTAAGTTCTGTCAATTCCAGGAACCGGAATATTTGATCCAATCCTAAAAATAACAAGCATCATCAAAGTAAACAGAATCTTATTTCGAATCTCTTTAACTTTAAAGCCCTTCGCTACTGTGTTCATTAGTTCCATAATTAAAGAACCTCAGCCTTTCCGCCAGCCTTCTCAATTTTCTCAACAGCACTCTTGCTGAATTTTACAGCTTTTACTGTTAAAGCCTTGTCTAGCTCGCCGTTACCAAGAACCTTTACTCCATCCTTAACCTGCTTTACAAGACCAGCTGTGCTTAGAACTTCGAAATCAACTACTGCGCCAGCCTCAAATCTATTAAGGTCTGAAACATTAATTTCAGCATATTCTTTAGCAAAACGGTTTGTAAAACCTCTCTTTGGAAGTCTTCTATATAGCGGCATCTGGCCTCCCTCGAAGCCAAGTCTAACTCCGCCACCACTTCTTGAGTTCTGACCGTTCATACCTCTTCCAGAAGTCTTGCCCTGGCCTGAAGCCTGTCCACGTCCAACTCTCTTTGGTGCCTTTGTTGCACCAGCTGGTGCCTTAAGTTCATGCAGTCTCATTGTCCTACACCTCCTCTACCTTCACAAGATGAGAAACCTTATTGATTGCACCACGTGTAGCCGGTGAATCAGCAAGCTCAACTGAAGAATGCATCTTTCTCAGTCCGAGTGCCTGTACAGTCTTCTTCTGCTTAGGTAGGCATCCAATTGTGCTCTTTATCAAAGTAATCTTTAATGTCTGTGCCATTGTGTGCCTCCTATCCTAAAATCTCTTCTGGTGTCTTGCCACGACGCTGAGCAACTTCTTCGATTGTTGTAAGATTTCTTAAACCCTCAAGTGTAGCTCTTGCCATGTTGCCAGTATTACTTGTTCCAAGTGACTTTGCTCTTACATCCTTAAGACCTGCAGCCTCAAGTACTGTTCTTACAGATGATCCTGCGATAACTCCAGTACCCTTTCTTGCAGGCATGATGAGAACCTTGCCAGCTCCAAAAATTCCAACGATATCGTGTGGAACTGTTGTTCCAACTGTTGGAACATAAATCATCTTCTTCTTAGCATCTTCTGTCGCTTTTCTTACTGCTTCTGGAATTTCGATAGCCTTTCCAAGACCCATTCCTACGTGACCCTCGCCGTCTCCAACAACTACAGTAACGGAGAATCTCATTGTTCTTCCGCCCTTTACAGTCTTAGCAACACGTCTGATGTCTACGATTGTCTCAGTAAGCTCAAGCTTTGATGCATCAATTCTAGTACGCATTCTGTATCCTCCTTAGAATTCAAGCCCAGCTTCACGTGCACCGTCAGCCAGTTCCTTAACTCTACCATGGTAGAGATATCCTGCTCTGTCGAATACAACCAGCTTGATGCCCTTTGCGATAGCCTTTTCTCCACATGCCTTGCCTACAATCTTAGCAGCATCTTTTCTGCCGCTACCGTCAAACTGACCCTTCAGTTCCTTATCAAGTGTTGATGCTGAGCATAGTGTTACGCCGTTAACATCATCAATAATCTGAACTGAAACGTTCTTGTTTGATCTGAAGACACACATTCTAGGCTTCTCAGGAGTTCCGAAAACGCTCTTTCTGACTCTTGCATGTCTCTTGAGTCTTCTATCATTTCTACTATTTGCCATTTCTCAGTCCTCCTTTCTTTAAGCTCCGCTCTTTCCTTCTTTTCTAACTACAACTTCACCATCATATAGAATTCCCTTACCCTTGTATGGTTCAGGAGCTCTCCATGCTCTGATCTTAGCTGCGTAGTTACCTACAAGAGCCTTATCAATTCCCTTAATAATAACAGTTGTAGCATCAGGAGCCTCTGTTGTGATTCCTTCTGGGTCTTCCATAACAATGTTGTGTGAGAATCCAAGCTTAAGTGTAAGTGTATTTCCGGACTTCTGCACAGAATATCCTACGCCTACGATGATAAGCTTCTTCTCAAAACCATTAGTTACACCCTCAACCATGTTATTGATCAAAGTTCTTGCAAGACCATGCTGCGATCTGTTGTGTCTTTCATCGTTTGGTCTTGAAACCTTAACAGTTCCGTCTTCAACAGTTACTGTAAGCGCTGAGCTAACAACCTGTGAGAGTTCACCCTTAGGTCCCTTAACCTTTACGATGTTACCTTCTTCTACCGATACCTCTACGCCAGCAGGGATAACGATAGGTTTAATACCAATTCTTGACATCGTTTACCTCCTACCAAACGTAACAAATTACTTCGCCACCAACATTCTGCTTACGAGCTTCCTTGTCAGTAATAACACCTTTTGATGTTGACAAGATAGCAACGCCGAGTCCTCCAAGTACCTTAGGAACTCTGTCAGCCTTAGCATAAACTCTAAGACCTGGCTTTGAAATCTTCTTTAGTCCGTAGATTGTACGCTCCTTATTAGGACCATACTTTAGCTCTACCTTAATTGTGCCCTGTGCATTATCAGAAACAACCTTGTATCCTGAAATGAATCCCTCATTCTCAAGGATATCAGCGATAGCCTTCTTCATCTTTGAAGCAGGTACATCAACTGTTGCATGTCCAGCTGTGTTGGCATTTCTGATTCTTGTTAGCATATCTGCTATTGGGTCTGTCATTGCCATAACAATGTATCTCCTTTCTTAACGCGGTTCCCGCGCCATAGTCTGGCGTCGGGCCTGCGAAAAAATAACTTTTCTACCAGCTTGCCTTCTTTACGCCAGGAATCTCACCCTTGTAAGCAAGCTCTCTGAAACAAATACGGCATACACCATACTTCTTCAGAACTGAATGTGGTCTTCCACATACTTTGCATCTTGAATATGCCCTAGTTGAGTACTTAGGCTTTCTTGACTGCTTTACTTTCAGTGCTTTCTTTGCCATATCTTCCTCCTATTGCTACTTTGTAAACGGCATTCCAAGAAGCTCTAGAAGCGCAAGTGCTTCCTCATCTGTCTTAGCCGTTGTTGTGAATACAATGTTCATTCCCTTAATTGTCTCTACATCATCGTATACAATTTCCGGGAAGATGAGCTGTTCCTTAAGACCCATTGCGTAGTTTCCTCTTCCGTCGAAAGAATCTCTGCTCATGCCCTTAAAGTCTCTAACTCTAGGAAGTGATAGGTTGAACAACTTATCAGCGAATGTATACATGTTCTCGCCTCTAAGTGTAACCTTTGCACCAACTGGCATTCCCTCTCTAACCTTAAAGTTAGCGATGGACTTTCTTGCTCTTGTTATTACTGGTCTTTGACCTGTAATAACAGCAATTTCCTTAACTGCACTGTCAAGAATTTTTGAGTTGTCCTTTGCCTCACCTAGACCCATGTTTAGTGTAATCTTTGTTAGCTTTGGCACCTCCATAGGATTGGAGTAATTGAACTTGTCCTTCAGCGCATTAAATACTTCATTTGTGTACTTTTCTTTTAGTCTGTTAGCCACTTTCTATCTCTCCTTTCCTAGTCTATTACGGCATTACTCTTCTTTGAGTATCTTGCCTTTTT
>JAAZHB010000068.1 GCA_012510935.1 Clostridiales bacterium | reverse complement strand
GTGTTAGATTGGATGGGATAATATCTATTCCTGTATTAGTCTTTACAATCCCCTCATTAAAGCCAATATCTATATCACTTCCCACCTTTGTGAGTAGAGATGTTAAGGTATCTTCTAATGCATCACTATTCTTTATGCCAAAGCACGATGTTAAATCGTTTTGTGGATCTGCATCTATAACTAGTACTCTCTTTCCACTCTTTGCAAGACCTGCTCCTAAGTTTACTGTTGTGGTAGTTTTACCGACTCCACCCTTTTGATTACATATTGCTATAACTTTTCCTTCATTCATATCATTCCACCTTTCTAACAGTAACCTTCATTTTCAAGAGGTTCCAACTCATCAACTTCAGATTCTTCTTCGTAATCATCTTCCAACTTAAACATCTTAAAAAGGAAACACTCAAGGAAGACTCTGGCTCTTGTTTCTCCCCCAACAATTTTCCCAAGAATATACTCTGACTTTTTAGCCTTATGTTCCTCCAAGAACTCCTTTAAGTAGGCAATGCCATCTGTGTACTCTTCATCATCGTAGTAATCTCTTACAACATCAAAGACCTCAATGCATTCATCAACACCTGTTAGTCCAGCCACTAAATCAAACTCAAAGCTAACTTCTGCTGCAAATTCTTCTACTAGCTTACTTAAGTCGCATTCGTTGCACATATTAACCATTACCGCTGCTTCTAAATGATTTAATGCTACTCTTACTTCTTTATTCATTTTTACCTCCATACATATAGAGCTTCTGCTCCAAATAAAAAAGGCGTGTTCCTAATTAAACACGCCTATGTATGAGGTACAAAAAAGGCTGTGCATAAAAGCACAGCCTGTATCTTTATTATCTTGTTTTATTTTGCTAGTTTCAAAATTAGATCATCAACTGCATCGGTATATCTTCCATCTTGCAAAAGTTGGTTGCGAAGTGTAATGAGTGCCTTTAGGCAGATATTAACTTCATCATCTGTTATTTGAACTTTATTTCTATTACATCGCATAATCATTACCTCCACCATTCTTAAGTTTATTTTATAATATCTGATTGCTCGAAATACCACAAATGTGCGATTGCATGTCCCGTTTACACAAAAAAATCTCTGAAAGCCTTGCGATTAAAGGGTTTCAGAGATTTGATTTTTAAATGGTCGTACGACTGTCGTAATTGTCGTAAAATCACCGCTTTTTTGGCTATTAATATAGCTTAGCGCCTGCTGGAATATGGTCATCGAGCATCAATAGATTTAGCATTTCTTCGCCGTCATAATTATTTACGGCTGAAAGAAGCATTCCATTTGATTCAACGCCCATCATCTTACGAGGTGGAAGGTTAACGATTGCAACGCAAGTTTTTCCTACCAATTCTTCTGGCTCATAAGTGTCATGAATGCCCGATAATATCACTCTTTCAGCGTCTGTTCCGTCATTAAGAGTGAACTGAAGAAGTTTCTTGCTCTTTGGAACTGCCTCACAAGATTTTACTTTTACAACTCTAAAATCTGACTTTGAGAAAGTATCAAAATCCACAAGTTCTGGATAAAGCGGTTCAATTTCTATCTTTGATAAATCAATTTTCTCAATCTTTTTCTCGGAAGAACCTGCTCCGCCCTTGCCTTCCGGCTTCATTGTAGGAAAAAGCTGAACATCTCTTATGGTCTGCTCATTAGTTAGGAGCATTACCATACGATCAACGCCAATGCCTATTCCGCCTGTTGGAGGAAGTCCAACTTCGAGTGCATTTACGAAGTCCATATCCATTGGATGAGCTTCATCATCAAGTCCGAGATCAAGTTCTCTCTGCTGAGCTGAGAATCTCTCAAACTGGTCAATTGGGTCGTTTAGCTCTGAGAAAGCATTTGAAATCTCCCAGCCATTGATATATGATTCAAATCTTCTTGTGATTCTTGGGTCCTTAGGGTCTTTCTTAGCAAGCGGCGACACCTCAACTGGATGTCCGCATACGAAACAAGGGCCATCTAGGAATCCTGGCAAATCCTCACAGTAGTTTTCGAACATTTCTGCAATGATTTTACCACGAGTAAGCTCTGACTCTTTAAGATCCTCGAAAGTCATGCCGTATTTCTTAGCTGCATCGAGTGCCTCTTCGTCAGAATCAATCTTATCAAACGGAATTCCTGTAACCTTGATTACAGATTCTGTCATGTCAATTTTATTCCAAGGAGGAGTAACATCAAAAGTCTTATCGCCATAAGTGATAATTGGTGTTCCATTAACTTCCATTGCACACTTATATACGATTTGCTCCATAAGATCCATCATATTCTCAAGATTTCCGTAAGCCATATATGCTTCCATTGAAGTAAACTCAGGGCTGTGGTTTTTGTCCATTCCCTCGTTACGGAAAACCTTGCCAATTTCGAAAACCCTATCAAGTCCACCGACAATCAGTCTCTTCAAGTGAAGCTCTAGAGAAATTCTGAGGTTTAGGTCAATGTCCAATGTGTTGTGGTGCGTCGAAAAAGGTCTTGCGTTTGCGCCACCAGCGATGTTACCAAGAACAGGTGTCTCTACCTCAAGAAAATCATAATCATTCTCAAGTACATCTCTCATTGTCTTAATGATTGTGGCTCTCTTAATGAAAGTATCTCTAACATTTTCGTTCATGATAAGGTCAACATATCTCTGTCTATATCTCATGTCAACATCCTTAAGTCCATGCCACTTGTTAGGCAGAACCTGGATTGACTTACAGAGAAGTACAACCTCCTCAGCACGAATTGAAATCTCGCCGGTTTTTGTCATGAAAACCTCGCCCTTAAGGCCGATAATATCACCGACATCATATGTCTTGAAGACATTGTATTCATCTGCTGAAATATTGTCACGAGCTACAAAAACCTGTATTCTTCCCTGCTTATCAAGCAAGTCGACAAAAGCAACCTTCCCCATACGACGGAAAGCCATAATTCTTCCTGCAACAGAAACCTCTTCGCCTTCCATTGCTTCAAAATTATTCTTGATATCCATGCTATGAGCTGTGATGTCCCAAGTCTCATTAACAAATGGATCTCTTCCCATCTCACGCATCGCCTTGAGTTTATCTCTTTTTACTTGACGCTGCTCGTTGATTTCTGCCTGCGATAACTCCGCGGGCTCCACCTGCGGATTTGCGTTGTTGTCTGCCATTTTTACTTTACCTCCAGAACCTCATAATTAACCTTGCCATCAGGAACGATAAGTGATACCTTCTCTCCAGCCTTCAAACCGATTAGATGCTTTCCTACCTCACAAGCATTTGATAGCTTGCCCTTAAATGGGTCAGCCTCTGATGATCCTACAATCTGGTATTCAGCAACTACATCTGTATCAAGATTCTTAATTGTAACGAAACGACCTGTCTGTACAGCTCCATCGTCATCTCCTCCGCCAAGATTGTCAGCATCGATTACCTTTGCTGTTCTAAGCATTGCATCAATCTCATTAATTCTATCTTCGATTTCTGCCTGTGCTTCTTTAGCTGCATCATATTCAGCATTCTCTGAAATATCTCCAAGTGAGATAGCTTCCTTGAGTCTTTCTCCGATTTCTTTACGCTCTACTGTAATTAGATGCTCTAGCTCGGCATTGAGGTCATTATAACCTTCTCTTGTAATCTCATGTAAATTGTTTGTTGCCATTATAGCTCCTTTCATATATTAAGGCCTAAACATCATAAATATTGACATATTCGTTCATTGTTAGGCGCAAAATTGCACTGTACTTAATTTTGAACTCAATTATATCACCAATTGCAATCTCTTTGTTGCAATCTTCAATATCCAAAACTGTGTGGTCGCCGGAAGCTCCCCAGATTTCAATGCCCGGTAGCAAAGGAACTAGGTCTTCAATATCGCCATAATCCTGTTTTCCTACTGCGACAAGGGCTCTTCTTCTAATGCCCTTGTCTACATATTCGCGGTGCTTTCCGAAAGCATCGATTCCGATTGTGCCGACTGGATGCGACGGCTTAATCTTATTCTCAATGACTTCAGCTTTTAGTATAAAGCAGTCGTCGCGAAGTTCTGCTATAGACGGTTCCCCAATTTCAGCTCCAGTCGGGTCAATTGGCCCGTCGAGGTTAAGTCCTCCTACCCTGAGCATGTTGATTTTGGATGGCATTGTGCCTTCAAAGACGGGACCTAAACTTGAGGTTGCACCGCCGCTCACGATTTCAAGCCGCCGCCCGATGCTGCCCTCAATGCGCTCTGCGAGCGTCGCCAACTGCAGCATCTTGGACTCGTCCGGAATCACGGATCCGACGCAGCCCAGGTTCGTGCCGATTCCGGCGAGCTCCAGGCCGTCCAATTCAGTCTCGACGCGGACGGCCGCGGCGGCGATCCCGTCGCCGGCGAGCTTTAATCCGCCTAACTTTACATCTTCATTGTGCTCTTCGGCTCCGTCGCCGGCGAGCTTTAATCCGCTCAACTTTACATCTTCATTGTGCTCTTCGGCTCCATCGGTCGGTCCGCCGGACAAATCACCGTCGTACCATCCCTCTCTAAGGTCGCCAAGGTCCGCCATCAGAATTACCTTGTGGACCTTGCCTGCCTTTTTTGCAGCATCATTTAAGGCTTCAAGCACTACCATTTCGCTATTCAAGCTATAATCTGCAAGTTCAACAAGCTCTTCAACCTCGCTCAGCATCGGAACCCTAATCATCAATAATGGCATAGGTTTTCCTTTGTCAGGTCCCTCTGAAATTACAGTGGCAACCTCTTTGCATCGTCTAAGCTGGTTAAGTCTTGATGTTGCAATCATCTTGCATCCGCTAGCTGCAAAATCCTCAATCTCCGACTTCAATCCATTCGCACCCTTTACAACGCCGCAAAGCATAATGTCGTTTTTCTCGCAGACATTATTTACCCAGCGCACATTGTATCTTAAAGCCTCATGATTAAAGAAAACAGCAGGATAACTGTATTTTTCCATTAATTATTCCTCTATTATCTAGAATCTTCGTCCTTCGTCGTAAGTCCTCGAATCATATTTGTACTCATAATTTGCTTCTTCAAATCTCTTGATTTTCTGAGTTGTAGTTCTGACGAATGGTTCATCCTTAACCTCGAACCTCTTCAGTCTCTTGTACCCAGGCACCTTCTCGTTGACTTCCTCGATAATCTCACCGATTTTTGTGGCAATCTGCTCGTCAGTTGTCAGCCCCTCTTCCTTCAGAACATCCAAATTCGGATAAATCAAAGCTGTGCACAGAAGGTCTTCCTTAAGCATATTCTCCTTGCCATAAACCATAGCCTCAGCAATTTCCTCATGTATTAGAAGTGCCTGCTCGATTTCCTCTGGGAAAATATTCTTGCCACCCTTTGTTACGATTACATTCTTCTTTCGTCCTGTAATAAACACATAACCCTCGCTGTCGAGGTATCCATAGTCGCCAGTATAGAGCCAGCCACCTTTGATTGTCTCAGCAGTTGCGTCAGGATCCTTATAGTATCCGAGCATAACAGATGGGCCTTTGCAAATAATCTCGCCAATTCCCTGTTCATCCTGATCAACAATTCTTACTTCAGTTCCTGGAAGTGGAATTCCTGCAGAAGCATCCTTTCCAGCTCCAGCCGGATTCAAAGTGATAATTGGAGCACACTCAGTCATTCCGTATCCTTGGATAATTGGAATTCCCATTGCTCTAAAATCTTCCATAACATCAGGGTCAATCGCAGCACCACCTGCTATTAAAGTGTACAAGTCATCTCCAAATAGCTTTCTGATACTCTTAAAGAGTCTCTTAGTCGCAAAATTGCTATTGCCGAGTCCCGTTTTTTTCGAGAAGCGCAAGCCTCTGTTAAGCTTTTCAGCTGAACCCTGCTTCTCCGCTTGCTTGAAAATCTTCTTATGAATGCTTTCATAAACGAGTGGAACCGCAAGCATAATTGCACATTTCGCTTCAACAAAATTGTCCACGAAATACTTCAGGCCCTCACTAATTACAACTGTTGCGCCGTTATAACAACCCTCGATATATGTACATGTCATCTCATAAGCATGGTGAATAGGCAGAATACTGAGCATTCTAGTTCCAGGCGTAACCTGATAGAACTTCGTCATATTCTCGCAATTTTTCGCCAGATTCTTATGAGAAAGCATTACACCCTTTGCAAGTCCAGTCGTACCACTTGTAAATAGGATTGTGCTAAGATCGTCTGGCTTAACCTCTGCTTCAATATATTCGAAATGTCCAACGCTGATTAAGTCTCTACCCTCTTCGATAAGTTCTCCCTGACTCCACACTCTGCTATCCTCATCATAGGATTCCTCATCCTGCATAAGAACAACCGCTTTGAGAGTAGGCACCTCATCAAGACAGCCTCTTAGTCTCTTATAGTCTTTAACATCGGCAAAAATCAGCTGAACATCAGCGCGCTTAAGCAGTCCAACCGTCTCTTCTGGCATTAGATGCTTGTCGAGTGGCACTATAGCACCAACTCCACATACAGTTGCAAAATAAGACATAACCCATCTGTATGAGCTCTCTCCTACAACTGCAATATTCGCACCGCCAAAACCTCTATGAAGAAGAGCTGTTCCAAGAGCATTCATCTGCTCGCGGAAATCTCCCCATGTAATTCCAACGAAAGGTTCTTTGTGATTGTTCTTATACATATAAGCATATGTATCTGGAACACGCTCCGTTGTATAATCCAAAATTTCTTTAATTGTATTAACCTCATGAGTCTCATTCATCTGAGGTCTAAAAACCGTTTTTCCAATTCCTTTTGTTCGCATTGGTTCTCCTTTCAAAAATATGCATTCAGCGAATACATACATAGTTGATTTTACCACTTTGCGCCTTTATCGTCAATTTTACGGCCGTTTTCATCACTTATCTTCAGCGCTTATCTTTCATCACTTATTTGCTCTAGGAATTTCTCAATATCTTTCCAAAGCAAGTTTAGACAGCAACATAAATACAAAAGTGGCACAACCACATTCGATTGTGCCACATATTCAGTCTTTTCTAAAGCAATCTCAGCACAGCCTTAATAATACTAGGAATCACTGCACCGCTATCAAAATCCATCGGTGCTGCTTCTGGGAAAAGAGCTGCAAGCCTATAGACATAAACGGCTAGGAACAAGACTGTAAACACTAACGAGAAACTCATTATTATTCTCTTGTTCTTGATTATGCCAAAAGAGCAAGCTATTGCAAAAGCAAAGATTATTGGAATTGCCCAGAACAACGGATGGTAATAGAATGCCCCAGCCAAATCCAAATGTAGCAAGCATCCATATGCTCTGCTCATTCCGCACCCCGGACATGGAATGCCAGTAAACGCTTTAATAATACATTTCCCACATACAAGCGCATATCCCGCAAGCAGAAGCAAGCCAAACAAGATTAGCAGGAGTTTTTTAGTTAGTTTTTCCCCCTGAAACATCTTTTACTGCCTCTGTTATTTCTCGTTGCTGTCATTATTTGTTGTAGATTCTGTCTCAACTTCATCATCTGGAACTTCAATAGTTACATATGTTGCTCCGTCTGTAGCTGTTTGAACATCATCTGCTGTAAAAGTCTCGCTAGCTGCATCAGACTTTGCTCCGCCAGCCATATCAGTTCTGCTGAAATTCTCACCTGGGAACTGCTTGTTATACTCACGAGCAACAATATTAAAGTTATCTATAAGCAAATAATATGAAACCCATGTTCCAATTCCACAAATCCATGTACCGAGCACTGCCCATAGAGCGATTGTCGAGCCAGTATTAGGCATAAATAAGCCATATTCTTCTCTTCCTGCCCTTTGCAATCTGTCACCTTGCTGATATAGCCATACAAAGTAATAGATTCCGCAAGTTACAAATGATAGAAGTAGAACTAGGATATAGTTCATGTTCTCTTTCCCATCTTTTTTGCAAAGCTCATTAACGTCTTCATTCATTACATAGAAAAAATAAATTCCATAAATTCCGCAAGTTACAATAGAAAGTAACATTGCTAGCCAGAAATCTCTCTCTTCAATTCTTCCATTTCTCATTTCGTTCCTCCGCTAAAAAACATTTATCCAATTGTGCCTTCTGAGTCGAAGAGCGGTAGATATTCCAAAAAAGTAATATCTTCTCTATCCGCTGCCTCACCTTCCGCTAATACCATCATCTTGCCAACAATGTTTCCTCCAACCTTATTAACAAGTTTCTCAATAGCAGCCAGAGACTCTCCGGTACTAATAACATCATCGACAATAAGAACTCGTTTGCCTTCGAGTTTCTCTCTCTCCGAATTTCCAATAAAGATGCTTTGGAGATGCTCGGTCACAATAGAGTTCACCGTTACTGATACAACATCTTGCATATAAAGTTTAGCACCTTTGCGACAAACTACATAAGGCTTATGTCCAGCTTGTCTTGACATCTCAAAAGCTAAAGGAATTCCCTTGCTTTCAGTAGTAATAATAACATCAAATTCAGGAGCAAGTTCAAGGAGTTCTCTTGCACAAGCAACCGTCATGTCCACATCACCGAACATAATAAATCCAGCAACGTAAAGGTCATCTGATACCTTGCAAAGTGGCAATTCTCTCTCAAGGCCTGCGATAGTTGTCTTATAAATCATCTCAACCTCCTTACTCTTTGTCTGTCATCTTCTTTTCTGTAATTATATCACAAACGATCTATCCCCTCATACCCGTTCATGAATACTTTTAGCAAGGCAATGGCCTTGTCGATTCCGCCTTCTGTCTTTGACTCAACATTAAGAGGTAGCACGGGATCGTGAAGTGATTTCCTAAGAAGGAACCACCCTTCATAACCTTCAAGGTTGAAGTTGACTCTCACGCCTTCATAATTGATTGTCTCAAGGGACAATCCGTCTGTCTCCTCTGCCCAACTTTCAAGGTTCTCAAGAATCTTGCTTCCAAGCGACACATAGTCCTCATCAGTAATATTTAACCTAAATTCCTTTGCCTCTGCAGGTGCCTCAAGCCCCTCAAGAAGTGCATCTATCGTCTTGCCCTCTTTCTTAAGCTTTGCTGCTGCACATACAATCTGAACAGCTAGAAAAGCTCCATCATCTAGGTAGTAGTTATCCGCAAAAGCCGCATGCCCCGATGTTTCGATTGCAAGGAAGGCATTCTCTCCCTCTGCAGAAAGAGCCTTTGCCTTGTTAATAACATTGTTATAGCCTCTTTTATATCTCAAGTGTCTGAGCCCAAGCTTCTCGGTCAGGAAAGTATTCAATTCCTTTGAAGTAATGCTATCTGTTACAACAGTTCCACCCGGATAATCCTCTGCCCCAAGAGCTGCCGCAAGAGCAATAATTTCATTTCTTGCAATAGGTCTTCCTCCTGGTGCAACTGCCGCACTTCTATCTACATCAGTATCGAAGATAAGTCCAAGGTCGGCGCCTGATTCTTTGACTCTCTTGCAGATGCAATCCATAGCCTCTTTGTTCTCTGGGTTAGGTTGGTGATTAGGGAAAGTTCCATCTGGCTCAAGGAACTGGCTTGCGCTTACATCCGCGCCCATTTTCTCAAGTACTTCAGTTGCAAAAAATCCGCCGGCTCCGTTGCCTGCATCAACTACGATTTTCATGCCATCTAGTGTGCCTGCACCATAGCTAATCATCTGTCTAAGTGTTGCTGCATACATCTCCATAAGATTTACCTGATCGCACTCGTGGTAATCAATTACAAAAGCAATCTTGGATGCAATAGTTAGAATCTGCTTAATATCTTCTTTATTCAGCCCTCCGTCTTTAGTAAAGAACTTAAACCCATTCCTGTT
This sequence comes from Clostridiales bacterium, assembly GCA_012510935.1. Next base: position 1,178 of record JAAZHB010000068.1, on the reverse strand, counting down.
ATATGGAAGGTGGCTCGCAGTTACCATAACTGCGCCATCATACTCATAGTAGTCCATTACAGTTGACATAAACATTGCAGGAGTAGATGCTAGCCCAGCATCGCTGCACTGTGCTCCCATATAATAGATGCCATTCATGATGCCCTCAGACATATCCTTTGCGCTGAGTCTTGGATCGTGTCCAACACAAACTTTAAGATTAAAAGTGTTCTTCCCGACTTTGAAAGCCAACCATTGTGCAAAAGCCGCGCCAATCACTCCAGCTCTGACTCTATCTAGGTTAACCTCTTCTCCTTGAACCCCTTCAATTGAAATACCTCTGATGTCACTACCATTCTGTAGCTCCAAAATATTCTTCATAGCTTCTCCTTGTAAATAATTAAAATCATCCATATAGCAGTATGCTTTTAGTATTCTGTTATTATACAACAAAAGGCAGATTGCTTACATTGCTTATCTCTATTTTGTATTGAAAGTCTATTCTTTTTCATCTAAAATAGTAAGCGTAGACATTAATGGAGGTTAATTAATGGAAGAAAAAAAGAACAAGCGCAAGTCTAATTCGAAGGCGCGCCGGATTGCTTCAAATACAATCCTTGTGTGCTGCATACTTATCATGCTATTTAGCGGATACAAGATTTTTGAAATTGTTAAGGAATATCTGGCTGGGCAAAACAGTTATAAGGAAGCGGCCAAAACAGCAAGTACAGAGGAATTTACCGGTAATATTGATTTTGACTCTCTTCAGGCAATAAACCCTGAAATTATCGGCTGGATTTATCTTAAAGATACAGTTATTAATTACCCTGTGGCGCAAGGTACTGACAACGACAAGTATCTGCACACACTGTGGGACGGAAGCGCTGCGGGTTGCGGTACGATTTTTGCAGACTATCGTACAGAGAATCCATTTGAGCAAATGAATACAATTCTCTATGGCCATCACATGAAAGACGGCACAATGTTTAAGCCTTTAAAGAAGTTCAAAGATAAGAGTTTTGCTGATGAGCACTCCACTTTTGAGATTATTACACCAACAGCGAAATATCATCTTCAGATGGTTGCTTTTCTCAATGTTGCTGCTGACAGTTCTTTGTATCAGCCAAACCCTACAACTGACTATGAGAAATCTGCTCTTGTTGACTTGATAAACCAGAATGCTGAGTACACAATGGGTG
>JAAZHB010000067.1 GCA_012510935.1 Clostridiales bacterium | reverse complement strand
TGAGGACTAATTAAAGCATTTGATTGAATTTGCTAAGAGCCTCAGCAGTCATTTCGACGCTGGGGCTCTTTGTCTATTTTAAACAACACTGAGACTTTGAAGGGTGGCTATTGTGAAAAAACAAATGGATTTATTGCATGGAAGCATTGTAGACAAAATGCTGAAATTTGCTATTCCGCTAGCAATGACAGGTATATTGCAACAGCTACTCAACGCTGCAGATGTTGCCATAGTTGGACAATTTGCCGGCAAAGAGGCGATGGCAGCGGTTGGAAGTAACAGCCCAGTCATAAGCCTTATTGTTAATACAGTGGTCGGTGTCGGTGTTGGTGCCAATGTGGTTGCAGCAAAATATATTGGCAGCAAGCATGAAGACGGGATAAGCAAGGTCGTTCACACCTCAATTCTTTTTTCTTTAATTTGTGGAGTTGTTCTGGTAGGGATATGCGAGTTAGCAGCGGGTCCAATCATTGACTTGCTGGGTGTTCCAGCCGATGTTAGGGAATTGTCTCTCTTATATTTAAGAGTTTATCTTTTAGGACTACCAGTAATATTCATGTATAACTTTGAGGCAGCTATTTTCCGTAGCTTTGGAGATACCAAGACACCATTAATATGTCTTATGTTTGCAGGAACAATAAATGTACTTCTCAATATTGTCTTTGTATGTATTTTAGGAATGTCGGTCGACGGAGTTGCGATAGCTACGGTTACATCGAATTTCATTAGCGCAATGATGCTTATGTACAAATTAAGAAAGAAGCAGGATGGTTTTCATCTTGATTTTCACAAGCTAAGGATAGATAGGCCAACTCTGACTGCAATCGTAAGAATTGGCGTTTTTGCAGGGCTACAAAGTGCGGTATTCTCGGTTGCGAATATTTGCGTTCAATCTGGAATCAATAGTCTCGGCTCAGATGTCATGGCGGCATCGGCAGCGGCTTTTAATATAGAAATATTGTCATATTATTTGCTAAACTCTTTTGGTCAAGCTAGTACGACATTTGTCGGGCAGAATTATGGCGCATATAACATTGAAAGATGCAAGGAGATTGTAAGAAAAACAATGATTGTTGGCCTTGTAATATCGGTTACCTTCGCATTTCTTTTAATTGCAGTGGGGCCGGTGATGCTTAAGATATTTACAAGCGATCCCAAAATCATTGACATTGGAATGATAAGAATCAAGTTCATTCTTTATGCGGAGGCATTAAATGTAATCATGGAAGTAATGACTGGAGCAATGCGTGGATATGGCTATGTTTCAATTCCAACATTAATAAGTTTTGTCGGAGTCTGCGGTACAAGAATTACATGGGTATTCACTATATTTCAAATGAAGCCTCAATATGATGTGTTAATGGCTGTGTATCCGGTTAGCTGGGTAATTACATCAATTGCACTTGTGGTAGCTTACAAGAGATATATGAAACGATTTGATAAAAAAATGGGTGAGAGCTAGTAAGCTCCACCCATTTAGTCTTAATAAAGAAGATTAAAACAATCTATTTGTTCTCTGCATAAATTTTCACAAGTTCTTTGATGAAATCAACGGACTTATCCATTCCTTCAACGGTTGTATGCTCGTAAGGACCGTGGAAAGCTGCGCTGCCTGTTCCAAGGTTAGGGCAAGGTAGTCCCATGAAGCTTAGCATTGACCCATCGGTACCACCTCTGACTGGCTTAATATTGTATTCTAGACCAATATTGTCACAAGCCTTCTTAGCATATTCGATTGTCTCCGGGTGCTTTCTGATAACTTCGGCCATATTGCGATATCCCATTTGAATATCGAGTTGACAAGTTCCCGCGCCATATTTCTCGTTTAAATACTTTTCCGTAAGGCTCATTGTATTCAATCTATGTGTCAGAATCTCATAATCGTGGTCTCTAACAAGATATGTTGACTTTGCCTCTCCGACTTCACCAGTGAAGTGCATTAGGTGATAGAATCCTTCGTAGCCTTCTGTATGCTCTGGTCTTTCAGCAGCAGGAAGTGCTGCATCAAATTCCATAGCAACTCTGATAGCATTAATCATAACATCCTTTGATGAACCAGGGTGAACATTCTCGCCAACGAACTTGATAGTAGCAGTAGCTGCATTAAAAGTCTCGTATTCGATGCCTCCCTCAAGGTCGCCATCAAGAGTATATGCAAATTTTGCACCGAAGTTCTCAACATCAAAGTGCTCAGTTCCTCTTCCAATCTCTTCATCTGGAGTAAATGCGACACATATTGTACCATGGGGCTGTTCCTCGAGATGCTCAAGCAAGGTCATTATGCAAGCAATCCCAGCTTTGTCATCTGCACCAAGAATGGTAGTTCCATCTGTTGTAATAAGAGTTCTACCCTTTAGCTTCTGTAGGTGAGGGAATCTCTCAACGGAAAGAGTTCTACCGCTATCTCCAAGAACAACATCCTTTCCATCGTAGTTCTCGATGATATTTGGCTTTGCAGGATGATCACAGAAATCACTGACAGTATCAAAGTGAGCAATAAATCCAATTGGAGTTACATTCTCGTATCCTGGAGTTGCAGGAATCTTAGCATATACATAGCCATATTCGCTATTTCTAACATCATCATATCCAAGTCCCTTAATCTCTTCACAAAGATACTTAGATAGAGCTAGCTGGCATTCCGATGATGGAGAAGTAGTACTATTCTCATCACTTGGGGTCATGAACTCAACATATTTAAGAAGTCTTTCGTAAGCTTTCATTATGTCCTCCACTAAATCAAAAAAATAATAATTTCTTTGCACAAAATATTCCGAAGAAAAAAGGTGCCGCAAAGATAAACACCTTATTCCCTTATCCTATTTTGATTGTACACCGATAATAGTAGCTAAACAAGGCACAAAACTCACCGAATTAACTTTGTAGTTGACCTTGAATTGACTTTAAATTGTAAACGCTATTTCATCAGCTAGCGCATCTAGGTCTTTCTCTTGGTCGGCTTTAAGCGATGATTTAATTGAAAGCGTATCCCCGATAATCGTCATTTTAGGACAATCTTCAATGATTTTCTTCATCAACTTGCCGCTCGTAGGTGCCCACGAACCATTCTCTATTAATGTCACAGTTCGATTTTGGATACTATGAGCTGACAGATCGCGTAGAAGATCTTCCATCTTAATAAAAATTCCGGAATTATAAGTTGAAGATGCGAAAACAAGATGACTGTATCTGAAAGAAGCTGCAACTATTTCCGAAATAGGATCTACAGATACATCGAACATAACAGTTTTAATGTTTTTCTCGCGAAGCTTTACCGAAAGAGCTTCTGCCGCGTTCTCCGTATTCCCATAAACTGATGCATATGCAATCATAACAGCCTTTTCCTCTGGCGTATATGAACTCCAAGCTTGATACTTGTCAATATATTTGTCGAGGTCTTTCCTCCACACAAAACCATGAAGCGGGCATATCATCTTAACATCAAGAGCCGCAATTTTCTTGAGAAGAGACTGAACCTGCGGACCATATTTTCCAACAATATTGCAATAGTAACGACGAGCTTCATCCATGTAGTCCTTGTCAAAATCAACTTCGTCTGCCCACAATGCACCATTAAGTGCGCCAAAGGTTCCAAAGGCATCCGCAGAAAATAATGCACCAGTAGTCTCATCGTAGGTAACCATTACCTCTGGCCAATGAACCATAGGCGCCATAAGAAATGTTAGCTTGTGCTTGCCGGTGTCAAGGGTATCGCCTTCCGCTGCAACCTGGAATTGGTCGGATGTATCTATAGTGAAGAAGTTATTGATCATCTTAAGCGCCATTGCACTGCAAATGATTTTAACATCAGGATATCTAAGCATTAAGTCAAGTAATGTAGCAGAATGATCCGGCTCCATGTGCTGGATAACGACATAGTCAAGAGTTCTGCCATTGAGTGCGTACTCAAGATTCTCAAACAATTGGCTGCCCACAGCGCGGTCAACTGTATCAAAAAGCACAGTCTTGTCGTCAAGCAACAAATATGAGTTATATGATACGCCTTTAGGCACGGAGAAAACGCCCTCGAACAGAGAAAGGCGTCTATCACTTGCGCCGACCCAAAGTAAATCTTCGCTAATTTTTCTAGTAATATGCATAATTAAACCTCCCTATTTAAATTATGAATACATTATACAATATCTTG
>JAAZHB010000066.1 GCA_012510935.1 Clostridiales bacterium | reverse complement strand
AGTGCTTCTTGCGGCAAGTTACAGTGTTATTCCGTCAGCTTATGGTAAGCTAAAGCACAGGATAGACAGCAGGCAGATAGACAAAAGTGAGAAGACTATATATCTTACTTTTGATGATGGACCAAGCGAATATACAGATTCGTTGCTTGATTTATTAAAGGAATATCAAGTCAAGGCGACTTTTTTCGTGGTGGCCGAGTTTGCAAGAGAACATCAAGACACTATTAAGAGAATGGTAAAGGAAGGACACACAATCGGATTGCATTCACTTTCGCATAGAAGTGCTATGATTCAAACTCCTGGCTATACAAAGAATGAGTTTGATATATCCGTTGCCATTATGAACCAGATGGATATCGATGTGAAATATTACAGACCACCATGGGGACAAGTAAATATTTGCACATTCCCAAATCTGGAGAAGCACAAACTAACGGAAGTTCTGTGGGATGTAATGGCAGAGGACTGGCGAGGAGATTCAACAATTGATGAGATAGTATATAAGCTTCTATATAGAACAAAAAATGGAAGTGTTGTATGTCTTCATGATGGTAGAGGGGAGAATTGCGCGCCACTTAGAACTATTGAAGCCTTGAAGACTGTTATTCCAATCTGGAAAGACGAAGGATATGTGTTTGATACTATTGAAATGAGAAGAGTGAAGAGCAAATAAAATGAAAATGGTAAGAAAGTATGGACTGTTCGTCCTGCTGATTATAATTACATATTGGATGGTCTTTCGGCGACTTAGTGTTAGCAATCTTATTGATGCTCTAAACGGAGTGAATTATCTGTGGCTATTAGCAGGGATCTGTTGCATGGGTATATTTGTCATCTGTGAGGGAATAAATATTGGAAGGTGCCTATCAATATTTGGATACAAATCGGTGGGGCTTGGCAGATGCGTGAAGTATGCTGCTTGCGGGTTTTTCTTTAGTTCAATTACTCCATCGGCCTCGGGCGGGCAGCCTATGCAACTTTATTATATGCATAAGGATAGTATCAAAGCTGCTCATGGCACAATGGCTCTTCTAATTGAACTTCTAAGCTTTAATCTTGCAACCATAACGCTGGCTATAATTGGCTATGCATCGCAAAAAGATTTAATAAATAGCTCAATTGGTAATATGAAAATTGTGCTGATACTCGGCGTTGGGCTTAATGTGGCAGGCGCGGTGATTCTGACCCTTGCGATTTTCTCAGAAAAAGCGATTGGTAAGATGACAGCTGTTGCGGTTAGGTTCGTAGGATTCTTTAATAAGCAAAAGAGCGTAGCTCTCGAGAAGGTTCTGGCAGAACAATGTCTCGAATATCACAAGTGCAGGGGAATACTCATAGATAACAAGGCTGTTTTTGCCAAAACTCTAGCTACATCCTTTGTGCAACTGATAATGCAATATTCTATTCCATTCTTTGTTTATAAAGCAATGGGTTTAGAAGGTTATTCAATAGTAAGAATTGTATTGCTTCAAGCAGTTTTAACCGCGGCAGTTTCAGCAATTCCTCTTCCGGGGGCAGTTGGAGTGAGTGAGGTAGGCTTCCTATCAATATTCAAGATGCTGTTCCCTAGCACCTTAGTCGGAGCCGGAATGCTGCTAAGTCGTGGCATAAGCTTTTATTTGTTTGTTGTTTTAACAGGGGTATTGCTACTTGCTTGCAAAGTGCATGCTCAATCAAAGGGTGCAATAAGAACTAAAGAAATATATCAAATTCAAAAATATCAAACAAAATGTAAAATATGATTGACAAAATGCTAGCCTGGTGTTACTATAATGTTGCAAAGAGATTTAATGAATTTTGAGGAGGACATTATGGACACTTATAAATTAGGATTCGCAGTAGGATTTTGTACAGTTATTATAGTAGCATTGATTGCAAGGAAAATATTTCACCGCGAGCCAACAATATATGATGAAAGACAAGAAAGAATAAGAGGTATTGCATATAAGTACGCATTTGCTACAATGTGCGTCACCGCTGTTGCATACATCTTCTTATGCGGAATTGGGTTTGAGGGAATTATTGAATCTGCATTGGCAGTATTTATTATAATAATTTCCGGAGTGTTGACTTATGCATGCTATTGCATAGTCAAAGGTGCATATTTTGGAATTAACAATAATAAGAGAAAATGGATTATTCTGGATTTAGTAATTGTTGTTATTAATGTAGTTTGTGCTGTCGGACAATTCATTGATGGTGAGTATATTAAGAATGGCGTACTGCATTTGGCAGGCACCGCCAATCTAATCTGTGCTGTAGCGTTTGGTGTCGTACTTATCGCACTAGTTGTCAAAGAAGCTAAAGACCGTAGAGAGGTGGGTGGAGAAGATGAAGAATCTGAAAGTTAAATCCGCCCGCGCTGCCAAGGACTTATCGCAGCAACAATTGGCAGAAATCTGTGGAGTTTCTAGACAGACTATAAGCGCTATCGAGAAAGGTGATTACAACCCGACTGTTAACCTTTGCATTACAATTTGCAAGGTACTCGGCAAGACTCTCGATGAGCTTTTCTGGGAAGAAGTAGAATAATTTAAAATAAAGAGATGTTTCTTTTAGGAAGCGGTAAAACCGATTCAACTACAAACGAAGGAACATCTCTTTTTTTATGCAAATAATAGAGATGAAAAAACTGTTAATTTATTGACAATATAAGGGCTCGGTGCTATATTTTAACTAGAGTTTAGACCGCGGTCTAAAAAACGGGAAATAAGATGTGGAGGATGAGATGAATATGATAACTAACATCCAGAAATACTCTATCCACGACGGAGACGGCATACGAACCACAGTTTTTTTT
>JAAZHB010000065.1 GCA_012510935.1 Clostridiales bacterium | reverse complement strand
TTAACAAACAATGATTCAAAAGGAAAGATAAATTTAGTTTATGTATACACTAGGTATTGACATAGGATCTACTACTTCTAAATGCGCACTAATCAAAGATGGTGCAACTATAATTGCAACATCCCTTAGTGTGGGAGGCATGGGAACTGGCGGTCCGATGAACGCATTATGCGAGATTTGGGATCGTTCAGGCCTGTTGCCACAAGATGTTAGTAGAACTATTGTAACAGGCTACGGCCGAATGAATTACAAGGAGGCTGACGGGGAGGTAAGTGAGTTGACTTGCCATGCATTAGGCGGTAGTTTTATTTTTGCAGGATTAAGAACAATAATCGATATTGGAGGACAAGACGCTAAGGTAATTTGCCTTTCAGAGCAGGGCAAGATGATTAATTTCGTAATGAATGATAAATGTGCTGCTGGAACAGGACGATTCCTCGATGTAATGGCAAGTATCCTTTACATAGATATTGACGACATGGGCGAGATTGCATCGAAAGCAACTAATCCAGCTGCCATATCAAGTACATGTACAGTTTTTGCTGAATCCGAGGTTATCAGCCAGCTGGCTAACGGAGTAGAACTTCCTAATCTGGTAGCAGGCATTTGTGATAGCGTTGCCATGAGAGTTGGCGCTTTGGCAAGGCGAGCAGGTGTCAAAGAGAAAGTATGCATGTCTGGCGGAGTTGCAAAGAATTCAGCACTCCGAAAGGCTCTTGGAGAGCGACTTGGAGTAGACATTTATTACGATGATAGGGCTCAGCTGTTCGGAGCTATCGGTGCAGCATTATATGCGTATAAGCAGGTTAATCGTAAATAATTAAGTTTTTTATAAGGAATAAGGAGGAAATCAAAATGGCTGAAGAAGTAAAGAAGGCTCCTCGCCCAGTGGATCCTAATTCGGCAAAGTACAAGCTTGGTAAGATCGCAGGCGATGCTTATGCAAATGCTATTGAAGCTAAGAAGAATGGTGTTCCAGTGGCTTGGGTGTCAAGCAACTTCCCGGTGGAGATTCCAGAGACATTGGGACTCGCAACTGTTTATCCTGAAAACCAGGCTGCAGGAATTGCAGCAAGAGGTGCAGGCGAGAGAATGTGTGATGTTGCAGAGGCAGAAGGATATTCAAATGATATCTGTGCTTATGCAAGAGTCAGCCTAGCGTATGCAAAGCTAAAGTCATGTGAGGAACAGGATGTAGCAATGCCAGATGTTCTTCTATGCTGTAATAATATATGCAATTGCATGATTAAGTGGTATGAGAATTTGTCGCAGGAACTTGGTATTCCAATGATTATCCTAGACATTCCATTTAATCCTGATTATGAAGTTAGCCAAGCATTTATAGATTATGTTGGAGCACAATTCTGGGATGCAGTTCATCAACTAGAAGGATTATTCAACCTCAAGTGGGATGACAAGAAATTTGAAGAAGTAACAGGGTTCTCATGTAGAGCAAGTAAGGCATGGCTAGAAGCAACAGGGACAGCTTGCTACACTCCATCACCATTTAATGGTTTTGACCTTCTAAACCACATGGCTGTAATGGTTACAGCTAGAGGTAAGGAAGAAGCAGGTGAAGCGATGGAAACTCTTCTAAAGGAATACAAACAGAACCATGTAGATGGCAAATCGACATTCAGAGAGGAAGAGAAATACAGAATAATGTTCGAAGGAATTGCTTGCTGGCCGTACCTAAGAGCAACTTCAAAGGGTCTTAAGAACCGCGGCATCAACATGGTAACAACAATTTATGCGGACGCCTTTGGTTTTGACTATCACTCTTTTGATGAAATGATTGCAGCATATTGCAGTGTACCTAATGCTATCAACCTTGAGAAGTCAAGGGACAAGAGAATTAAGCTTTGCAAGGATGACCATGTTGAAGGCCTTCTGGTTCACACTAACCGTTCATGTAAGCTATGGTCAGGATTTATGCCAGAAATGTCAAGACAGATTGGCGAAGCATGCGGAATTCCAGTTGCAAGCTTTGACGGTGACCAGGCAGATCCAAGAAACTTCTCAGAAGCTCAGTATGAAACAAGAGTACAGGGCTTAATGGAGATTATGGAAGAAAATAAGGCTAACAAGTAGGAGGTACAGCTATGAATAATGAGATTTTAAATAAGCTTCATGAGGTAGCTGTTTCACCTAAGTCACAGCTGGATATTTACCTTTCTGAAGGAAAGAAAATTATACTGACAGCACCTGTATATACACCTGATGAGATTATTCACTCAATGGGATTTGTCCCAATAGGAGTATGGGGTGAAGATATACAAGTAGACAGAGCAAAGGAATATTTCCCTGCATTTCTATGTTCAATCGTTCAAACCATTCTAGAACAAGGAATAAGAGGAGTTTATAATGGCGCAAGTGCGATTATGATTCCATCACTTTGCGACACATTGAAGACACTTGGAGAGAATTGGAAATATGCAGTACCAAATATTCCATTCATTCCGATGACATACCCACAGAATCGCAAGCCTGACTTCGGTATCAAGTTTACAAGAGCAGGTTATGAGAGGGTAATAAAGGATCTTGAAGCTATTGGTGGTAAGTTTGATAATGACAAGCTAGCTGCTTCAAATGAGATTTATAACAAGCATAACGCAGCAATGCGTAAACTTGATGAAGTGTTAGTTGATCATCCCGAGGTGACAGCTGAGCAAAGAAGTGATATCTATAAGAGTTCGTTCTTTATGCTAAAGGAAGAGCACACAGCTCTTGTTGAGCAGTTGATATCAGAACTTGAGAAAACTGAGAAATCAGCAGGAAAGCTTCCAATTGTTGTAACAGGCATCCTGACAGACGCACCAGAACTCAACGCAATTATTGATGATCTTGGTATGAATATCGTTGGTGACAATGTTGCGGCTCAGTCAAGACAGTACCGCACAGATGTTCCAGCAGGAGAAGATTCACTAACAGCGCTTGCAGAGAAGTTTGCTAACATGGATAATTGCTCAGTTTTATATAATGCTGAGAAGCCACATGTAAAAATGCTTGTTGATCTTGCAAAAGCCAGAGGTGCTAAAGGCATGGTTGTAGTAATGACAAAGTTCTGCGACCCTGAAGAATTTGACTATGTACCAATTAAGAAAGCATGTGAGAAAGCAGACCTTCCATGTACATTGGTTGAAATAGATAGACAGATGACACGTTTCGAACAGGTTAGAACTAACCTTGAAACATTCAGAGATCTTATTAGTATGTAGTGACTAAAGTAATAAAACCATTGGTTTTACGATAACAAGGAGGAAAAATTAATGAGCGAAGTAAAGAAACCTCTTGAGGGTGTGAGAATAGTAGAGCTCGCAACCTTCATAGCTGCACCGTGTACAGCAAGATTCCTTGCAGATCTTGGAGCAGAGGTAATCAAAGTTGAGAACCCTGCAGGAGATCCGCTCCGTTACACCGCAGTAAACGAGGGAAGACCTCTAGATCAGAAAGAGAATACTTCTTATGACCTAGAGAATGCAGGAAAGACATGTATTGCACTCAACCTAAAGAGCCTGGAAGGTAGAGAAGCAATGGAAAAGCTTGTTGCAAGTGCTGATGTATTCATCACTAATGTAAGACAAAAGTCACTAATCAAGCAAGGCCTTGACTATGATACTCTTCACGCAAAGTATCCATCGCTAGTATTTGGATTTGTATCTGGATACGGAGAGAAGGGTCCGGACAAGGATCTTCCAGGCTTTGACTTCACAGCATTCTACGCAAGAGGCGGTATTATAGGACCATTGAGAGATGAAAGTTCACTTCCAATGCTTACTGTAGCTGGTTTTGGCGATCATCAGGTAGCTATGAATCTTGCAGCTGGAGTTCTCGCGGCTCTTTTCAGAGCAAAGATGACAGGCGAAGGAGACAAGGTAGTGGTATCGCTTTTCCACAGTGCAGTTTGGGATATTTCACTTGTGCTTCAAGCATCACAATATGGAGCAGAGTGTATGCAATATCCAATGACAAGAGATAAGCTTGCTAACCCTCTGATTGTATGCCATAGAACAAAGGATAACAGATGGATACAAATTTCTATGCCACAATACAATAGACATTTCCCAATCTTTATGAAGGCAATTGGACATCCTGAAATGGCAGAGAACCCTAAGTTCTACCCACAGGATGCGCTTCAGGCAAATCGTAAGGAATTCTATGATTGGCTAGTTGAGGAAATGGCTACAAGAACTCTTGACGAGTGGTGTGAACTTCTTAAGGCAAATGATCTCCCATATGCAGTTGCACAGAATTGGGATGAGCTACTTAAGGATGAGCAGGCTTGGGCTTCGGATATCTTTTGTGAGCTAGACTACTCAAATGGAAGCAAGAGAACAATGGTAAGACCTCCAGTAATGTTTGAGGAAACAGGACTCCCTGAGTATAAGAGAGGACCTTACCTAGGAGAGAATACTGTAGAGATTCTAAAGAGCGTAGGATATTCAGATGAAGAAGTAAATGCAATGGTTGAAAATGAAGCTGTTGCGCTAATGGATAAAGCACTTGAGGACTAATTCTTAAATATAATTTAAAAACGGATTTTTTTAAAGGAGATAACGATATGAAAATTACAGCATATGAGGTACGCCCAGACGAGCTTCCAGTTATTGAAAAATTATGTAAGGATCTAGATATCGAACTAGTATCAACAGGGGCTAACCTAGATGCAACAACAGTAGGTATGGCAGAAGGCTCTGATGGAGTTACAACACTTGGACAGAGTGATTATAGCAACGAAGTTCTTGATACACTCAACGGATATGGAGTAAAGGTTCTTGCTTCTCGTTGTGTTGGCTATAACCACATGAACATTGAGTATGCAAGAAAGCTTGGATTCAAGCTATGCAATGGAGCATATGATCCAGATGGCGTTGCTGAGTACACAGTAATGTCTATCCTAATTGCAATCCGTAAGTTCAAGAAAGCAATGTACAACACAGACGATAACGACTTTACACTAAAGGGTAAGATGGGTAGAGTTCTACGCAACATGACAGTTGGTGTAATGGGAACAGGAAAAATCGGATTTAATGTAATCAGAATTCTATCAGGCTTCGGTTGCGAGATTCTTGCTCACGATATGTATGAGAATGAGGAAGTTAAGAAATATGCAACTTATGTTGATGAAGATACTCTATACAGCAAGTGCGATATTATCACAGTACACACACCACTATTGCCAGAGACAGAGGGTATGATTAACGATAAGGCAATTGCAAAGATGAAGGATGGAGTAATTATCATTGGAAATGCAAGAGGAGAACTTTTCGATGTAAATGCAGTAATCAAGGGCATGGAGACACAGAAGATTGGCGGAATGTTCATGGATGCATTCCCAGGAGAGGTTGGCATTATTCATCTTACACACAACGAGGATATCGTAAAGGGACATGAGGAAGCTTGGTTTAATCTTAAGTACCTAAGATCATTCGTAAACTTTGTACATACTCCACACATGGCGTTCTTTACAGCAGAGGCTGGTCAGCAGATGGCTGCATGCGGAGTTAATGGAATCTATGATGTTTTAACTAAGGGTTCATCAGACAGAGAAATTCCAGCTTAATATGTTTTATACATTATTTTTATCATCATAACGCAACTCTGTGATGATGGAGATTTAATTAAAAGTTAATTATAAGTAGGGGCATAACGATATGTCATCGTTGTGCCCCTAACTTCACTAAAAAATATTTAAACCTAATTTAAGGAGGTCAATATGATTCTTGACAAGAAACACGCTCTTCAGCAGAAGCTGTTCAGAGAGTTTGCTGAGAATGAGTTCACAAAGGAACTTCAGGACAAGCTTGATGAAGTAGGTGAATTTGATTGGGAAATTCACCATAAGATGGCAAAATATGGTTTCATGGGTGTAAAAATCCCAGAGCAGTACGGCGGTTCAGGTGCAGATAGCTTGACATATGCTCTAATGGTTGAAGAGTTGGCTAGACAGGATGCTGTTTTGGCAATCTATGCTAATACATCAAACTCACTAGGTGGTGGTCCACTTCTACTTGCTGGTAACGAAGACCAGAAGAACAAGTATTTACCAGCTGTAGCAAGCGGTGAGAAGATCATGGTATTTGGTCTTACAGAGCCAGGCGCTGGTTCAGATGCTGGTGGAACTAACACAACAGCAGTAGCTGATGGTGACGATTTCATTATCAACGGAAGAAAGTGCTTCATTTCAGGAGCTCCAATGGCAGATTGGATTATCTGCTTTGCAAAGACTGATATGACACAAAAGGGTTCAAAGGGAATCTCAATGTTCGTAGTTGATATGGATTCTGAAGGAGTATCTCTTGGTGCTCACGAGAAGAAGATGGGTATTAACGGATATCCTACATGTGATGTAGTATTTGAAGATGTAAGAGTACCTAAGGATAATCTAGTTGGACCTCTTCATAAGGGATTCCAGTATGCTATGAAGACTCTTGATGGAGGTAGACTTGGTGTTGCTGCTATGTCAGTAGGTGTTGCTCAGTCAGCACTTGATGAGGCAGTAAAGTATGCTAAAGAGCGTAAGCAGTTCGGTCGTCGTATCGGTGATTTCCAGGGTGTAAGCTTTATGATTTCAGAGATGGCTGCAGATGTTGAAGCTTCAAGACAGCTAACATACCATGCAGCTCTTCTTAAGGATAAGAATGATCCAGATGCTTCTAAGGCTTGCTCAATTGCAAAGTTCTTTGCAGCTGAGGCAGCTAATAGATGCGCTTACAAGGCAGTTCAGATCCACGGTGGATATGGATACATCAGAGAGTACAAGGTAGAGAGAATCTACAGAGACGCTCGTATCATGAGTATCTTCGAGGGAACAAGCCAGATCCAAGAAGTTGTTATTGCAAGTAGCTTATTGAAGTAAAAGGAGGAAACTAGAATGAATATTTTTGTTACAGTTAAGCAGGTTCCTGATACTTCTGGTAAGGTAGCAGTGAATCCAGATGGTACTCTAGATCGTGCATCGATGCAGACTATCATCAACCCAGATGACCTAAACGCAGTTGAGGCAGCTCTTACTCTTAAGGGTAACTTTGGCGGTAAGGTTGTAGCATTCACAATGGGACCAGCTCCTGCAGAGGGAATGCTAAGAGAGCTTATGGCTATGGGCGTTGACGAGACAGTTCTCGTATCAGCTAGAGAGTTCGGTGGATCAGATACATATGCAACATCACAGATTCTTGCAGCAGCAATTGACACATATGGAATCGGAGACGAGGACATTATTATTGCTGGTAGACAGGCTATCGATGGAGATACAGCTCAGGTTGGACCACAGATTGCTGAGAAGCTTCACCTTCCACAGGTAACATATGCTGGAAAAATTGAGAAGGCTGGCAACACTCTTACAATTAACCGCGTACTAGAAGATGGTTACATGGTAGTAAAGGTTGACACACCTTGCATGATTACTTGCATCAAGGAGCTTAACGAGCCTAGATACATGTCAGTTAAGGGAACAGAAAAGTGTTGGGATATGCCACTTTCGGTATTCAACTTCGACACACTAAAGGAGCACGAGCTAATCGATGCTACAACAATCGGACTTAAGGGTTCCCCAACTAACATTTATAAGTCATTCACACCACCAAGAAAGGGTGTTGGCATGATGCTCGAGGGAGCTGATAAAGATACAACTGACAAGCTTGTAGGTATTCTCACAGGCAAGCATATTATCTAAGGAGGGTATTTAAGATGACTTATAATAGTGCAGACGTAGCAGCCTTCAAGAACGTATGGGTTTTCTGTGAGCAGAGACAGGGCGTAATGATGCCAACAACTTTTGA
>JAAZHB010000064.1 GCA_012510935.1 Clostridiales bacterium | reverse complement strand
GGAAGTGTACTTGGCTTAGACAGTATAAAGATCTTAATGAGTGAGCTTGGCAATCCACAGAACGATTTGAAATTTATACACATAGCTGGTACCAACGGAAAGGGTTCAATTCTAGCAATGCTTTCCGTAATCCTAGAAAAGGCAGGGTACCGAGTTGGACGGTATGTATCGCCAACTGTGATGGGCTATGAAGAACGGTTTCAAGTTAATCGTAAGTGGATTAAAGAAGAAGAGCTCGCTTTTTTGGTGTCCGAAGTTCGAGATGCGGCTAAGAGAGTCGAAGATAAATTTCAAATTTTTCCAACTGTTTTCGAAATAGAAACGGCAATTGCTTTTCTTTACTTTAAACAAAAAGCCTGTGACTATGTTGTTTTAGAAACGGGACTAGGCGGGCGAACAGATGCAACAAATGTTGTTACAACAACAGAGCAATGCATATTTGCATCTATTAGCTTGGACCATATTGGCTTTATCGGAGACACACTCAAAGAGATTGCGACTACTAAAGCTGGTATTATTAAAGAAGGCGCTGAGGTTGTGACATCAAAGCAGGACGCAGAGGTATGGACTGTTATATATGATAAAGCACGGTCTTTGGGGTGCAATATTGTGATGGCAGAGCCTGGAGAGGCTGTTATTGAGAAAGAGTCTCTGGACGGACAGATTTTCTCTTATAAAGAGTATGAAAGCAATAAGCTGGGACTTCTGGGAAGGTATCAAATTGACAACGCAGTTACAGTGCTCGAAGCAATTACAATGCTTAATCAACGAGACTGTACAATATCCATGAAGGCAGTAAGAGATGGATTTAGTGAAGCTAGTTGGCCAGGACGATTTCAAATAATTAGCATGGAACCGCTTGTGATTGTAGATGGGGCGCATAATGAAGACGCGGTAAGGCGACTAGCCGAAAACATAGGCATCTATTTAAATGGCAAGAAGGTGCATGCAATTATGGGAGTTTTTAAAGATAAGAATTATCACAAGATGCTGAAGATTATTGCACCATATGTTGAAAGCATTACTGCGATAAATCTTCACAATTCTGATAGAACTCTTGACAAAGAGATTCTGTGTGAGGCTGCTAGAGCACAAGGCATTAAATCAAATACAGCAGATTCAATAGACATGGCATTAGAGAATACTAAGATAGAAGCAGCAGACGACGGAGCAGTCGTGGCGTTCGGTTCACTTTCTTATTTGGGAGATGTTATTAGAATAAACAATTCGTAACAAATTAGAATTAGATTGTATATGTGATGTCAGTTCTGAGATTGATTCAAGGTTATACTAATAGATGAAGAAGGTAAGAAAATGGTTGATAAGATTAAAGTTGAAGAAGCAATTCGTCTTTTACTTGAGGGAATCGGTGAAAATGTTGAGAGAGAGGGTCTAATAGAGACTCCTCATAGAATTGCAAAGATGTATGAAGAAATATGTAGTGGTATGGACGAGGATGCTAGCGAGCATCTGAGCAAGACTTTTACTGTCGATAATAATGAGCTCGTAGTTGAGAAAGATATTACTTTCTATTCTATGTGCGAGCACCACATGCTGCCTTTCTATGGGAAAGCTCATATTGCTTACATTCCTGATGGTAAAGTTGTTGGATTAAGCAAGCTTGCAAGAACCGTTGAGGTATATGCGAAGAGATTACAACTTCAAGAGCAGATGACTGCACAGATTGCTGATGCGCTTATGGATAATCTTAAACCAAAGGGCGTGATGGTTCTTCTTGAGGCTGAACATATGTGCATGACAATGCGTGGAGCAAAGAAGCCCGGAGCAAAGACAGCCAGCGTGGTTACTCGCGGGCAGTTCAAAGAGGATGAAACATTGCAAAATTTATTTTTTCAGATGGTGAGAAATTAATGGAGAGGGTTCAGAAGATTTATAGAAGCGATGCTTTCCAGCATAATCTTGAAGAGAATCGTAAGGCTGAGGTAGCCCGCAGACTTTGCAAGCATGACATGAGGCATTTCCTCGATGTCGCTAGACTTGCATACATTTTCTCACTGGAAAGAGGATATGAAATTCCTAAGGAAATAATTTATGCGACGGCTTTGCTGCACGATATTGGAAAACACTGCCAATACAAGGACGGGACTCCACATGAAATTGCAAGTGCTGAATTAGCAGAACCAATTTTGATTGACACTGGCTTCAATGAGCGTGAACAAAGCGAGATTCTTGCAGCTATTTTGGCACACAGAAGTGGTGTGAAAGTGTCTGAAAGCAAAAGTTTGCTGGCAGAAGTTATTTATGATGGAGATAAGAGATCTCGCAGATGCTATGATTGCGAGGCTAGAGATGAGTGCAACTGGGGTGATGATAAGAAGAACCTCAATATTAAATGGTAGGGAGTATTTATGATAATTGGGAACAAAGATTTTAATTTGAACAACACTCACATAATGGGAATCCTAAATGTGACCCCGGATTCTTTTTCGGATGGTGGCAAATGGGATAGCTATGATGCGGCAATGAGTCATGCTCAACTGTTACTTGATGGAGGAACTGACATTATTGATGTTGGCGGAGAATCAACAAGACCGGGACATTTGAAAATTTCTGCACAAGAGGAGATTGAGAGAGTGGCACCGATTGTAGAAGCATTGAAGAAGAATTTTGATGCGCCTGTCTCAATAGATACTTATAAGAGCGAGGTTGCTGAGGCGGCATTTAAAGCTGGTGCGGATATGGTTAATGACATTTGGGGCTTTCAATATGATGATAAAATGGCACCACTTGTAAAGAAGTATGACGCAGCATGTTGCCTGATGCACAATAGGGAGAAAGCGGTATATGAAGATTTTCTCGAAGATGTACATGGCGACTTAATTAAATGTATCAATAAGGCCAAAGATGCAGGCATTGCAGATGACAGAATCATCCTTGATCCAGGTGTCGGTTTTGGAAAGACATATGAGATGAATCTTACAGTTATGAGTCATCTGGACTTCTTCAATGACTTGGGCTATCCATTGCTTCTTGGAACTTCAAGG
>JAAZHB010000063.1 GCA_012510935.1 Clostridiales bacterium | reverse complement strand
GGAAGTGTACTTGGCTTAGACAGTATAAAGATCTTAATGAGTGAGCTTGGCAATCCACAGAACGATTTGAAATTTATACACATAGCTGGTACCAACGGAAAGGGTTCAATTCTAGCAATGCTTTCCGGAATCTTAGAAAAGGCAGGGTACAGAGTTGGACGGTATGTATCGCCAACCGTGATGGGCTATGAAGAACGATTTCAAGTTAATCGTGAGTGGATTAATGAAGAAGAGCTCGCTTTTTTGGTGTCCGAAGTTCGAGACGCTGCTAAAAGAGTATATGAAAAACACCAAATTTCACCAACAGTATTTGAAATAGAGACGGCGATTGCTTTTCTTTTTTTTAAACAAAAAAATTGCGACTATGTTGTCTTGGAGACGGGACTAGGTGGGCTAACGGATGCAACCAATATTGTAACAACAACCGAATTGTGTATTTTTGCATCAATCAGCATGGACCATATGGGTTTTCTCGGAAATACGATAGAAGAAATTGCGGCTACTAAGGCAGGAATAATAAAAGAAGGCGCAGGAATTGTTACTTCAAAGCAGACTGCAGAGGTCTGGGATATTCTGGAAGCCAAAGCTAAGCCGCTTGGTTGCAACATTGTGATGGCAGAGCCTAGCGAAGCAGTTATCGAGAAAGAGTCGCTGGATGGACAGATTTTCTCATATAAAGAGTACGAAAGCATCAAGCTGGGACTTTTGGGAAGATATCAAATTGATAATGCGGTTACAGTGCTTGAAGCGATTAAGAGGCTTAATCAAAGAGGGCTCAATATATCCATGAAGGCAGCCCGAGATGGACTTAGTGAAGCTAGCTGGCCAGGAAGATTTCAAATAATTGGCAAGGATCTGCTTGTGTTTGTAGACGGAGCGCATAATGAGGACGCAGTAAGGCGACTAGGCGAAAACATAGGTATCTACTTACAAGATAAGAAGGTGCACGCAATCATGGGAGTTTTTAAGGATAAGAATTACAAGAAGATGCTGGAGATTATTGCGCCATATGTTGAAGACATTGTTGCAATAGATCTTCCTAATTCTGACAGAACTCTTGATAAGGAGATTCTGCGTGATGCCGCAGAGCAAACCGGTGTTGCAACTCAGACAGCGGACTCAATAGATAAGGCGCTAGAACTTGTGAAGCTGAAAGCAGCAGACGGTGGCGTAGTTGTAGCTTTCGGTTCACTCTCTTATTTGGGAGATGTGATAAGCATTAACAAATCATAATACATTAGAATTATCTTATGCAGGTGCAGGGGGTTCTTTATGTATAGAGGTTAATCAAGATGTAGAGATTGTTCCAAATATAAAGATTGATTCAAAGTCATTATAATAGTTGAAGAAGGTAAGAAAATGGTAGATAAGAAAAAAGTTGAAGAAGCAATTCGTCTTTTGCTTGAGGGAATCGGCGAAGATATTGAAAGAGAGGGACTGATTGAAACTCCCCATAGAATTGCCAAGATGTATGAAGAGATTTGCAGCGGGATGGACGAGGATGCTAGCGAGCATCTGAGCAAGACTTTTACTGTGGATAATAATGAGCTGGTAGTAGAGAAAGATATTACTTTCTATTCGATGTGCGAGCATCACATGCTGCCTTTCTATGGCAAAGCTCACATTGCTTATATTCCTGATGGAAAGGTTGTTGGACTTAGCAAGCTTGCAAGAACAGTCGAGGTATATGCAAAGAGATTGCAACTTCAAGAACAGATGACAGCACAGATTGCAGATGCGCTTATGGACAATCTTCATCCAAAGGGAGTGATGGTCCTTCTTGAAGCTGAGCATATGTGCATGACAATGCGTGGCGTTAAGAAGCCTGGAGCAAAGACGGCCAGCGTGGTTACTCGCGGTCAGTTCACAGATGATGAAGCATTGCAAAATTTATTTTTTCAGATGGTGAGAAATTAATGCAGAGAGTTCAGAAAATTTACAGAAGCGATGCTTTTCAACATAATCTTGAGGAAAACCGTAAGGCTGAGGTTGACCGCAGGCTTTGCAAACACGACATGAGACATTTTCTCGATGTCGCAAGGCTTGCATATATTTTCTCGCTCGAAAGAGGTTACGAAATTCCTAAAGAAATGATTTATGCGACAGCTTTATTGCATGATATTGGGAAGCATTGTCAATATAAAGAAGGAATTCCACATGAAGTAGCTAGTGCTAAACTGGCGGAACCGATTTTAATTGGGGCGGGATTCAGTGAACTTGAGAAAGATGAAATACTTGCGGCTATTTCGGCACACAGAAGTGCTGAAAAGATGAGAGAATCAAAGAGTTTTCTGGCCGAAGTAATTTACGATGGAGATAAGAAGTCGCGTAGTTGTTATGATTGCGAGGCGAAAGATGAATGTAATTGGGGCGATGATAAGAAGAACCTCAATATTAATTGGTAGGGAGTATTTATGATAATCGGGAACAAAGATTTTAACTTGAGCAATACGCATATAATGGGAATTCTAAATGTGACGCCGGACTCGTTTTCGGATGGCGGCAAATGGGATAGCTATGATGCGGCAATGAGCCATGTTCAGCTGTTGCTTGACGGAGGGACGGATATTATTGATGTTGGCGGAGAGTCTACTAGGCCGGGACATCAGAAAATATCTTCACAAGAAGAGATTGAGAGAGTGGCACCGATTGTAGAAGCGTTGAAGAAGAATTTTGATGTACCTGTTTCAATAGACACATATAAGAGCGAAGTTGCTGAGGCAGCATTTAAAGCTGGCGCGGACATGGTTAATGATATTTGGGGCTTTCTATATGATGGGAAAATGGCGCCGCTTGTAAAAAAGTATGACGCAGCATGTTGCCTGATGCACAATAGGGAGAAAGCGGTATATGACGATTTTCTCGAGGATGTACACGGTGATTTAATTAAATGTATTAATAAGGCCAACGATGCAGGGATTGAAGATGACAGAATCATCCTTGATCCAGGTGTCGGTTTTGGAAAGACATATGAGATGAATCTTACAGTTATGAGTCATCTGGACTTCTTCAATGACTTGGGCTATCCATTGCTTCTTGGAACTTCAAGG
>JAAZHB010000005.1 GCA_012510935.1 Clostridiales bacterium | reverse complement strand
TTCTAAGTCTCGAATAAAAGCAATGCAATATCGCTTCCGTTCTACATGGCAAGTGCACTCATTCCGTCTATAATTGCACTTTAACTTATATATAAAAATGAGGCTTTAAAAAAGGGACTTCGCTTTTGCGAAGTCCCAATATTTTAGTCTTATATGACAAATTTATGCTTCGTGCTCTGCCTTATATGCTGAGATTACCTTCTCTGCCAACTGTCCAGGAAGCTCCTCATAACGAGCGATTTCAAGCTCGAATGTACCTCTTGCCTGAGTCATTGCTCTTAGGACAACTGCATAGTCAAAGAGTTCTGACTGTGGAACCTCTGCATGAAGCGTTGTTCCAGCATCACAAGGATCCATTCCAAGAATCTTGCCCCTACGCTTGTTAATATCTCCCATTACATCACCGGTGTATCTTTCAGGAACTGTAATATCAACCTTCATGATTGGCTCAAGCAGACAAGGCTTTGCCTCCTGAATGCCCTTCTTGAATGCCAAAGAAGCAGCAATTTTGAAAGATACCTCATTTGAGTCTACATCATGGTATGAACCATCATATAGAACTGCCTTGATATTCTGAACCTTGCAACCAGCAAGAGGTCCTTTATCCATGCACTCAAGAAGACCTTTCTCAACTGCAGGAACATAATTCTTTGGAACCGATCCGCCAAATAGCTCCTCAGAGAACTCTAACCCTGATTCCTTAGATGGTGAGAATCTAATGTGAACATCACCATATTGACCGGCACCACCAGATTGCTTCTTGTGCTTACCTTGAACATCTGATGAACCCTTGATTGTCTCCCTGTAAGCAATCTTCTGTGGAACAATCTTTATCTTAACTCCATATCTGTCTTGAAGCTTAGCAATTGCAGTAGCAAGCTGAATCTCGCCCTGACCACCGAGAAGTGTCTGATGTGTCTCTGAATTTCTCTGAAGAACAAAGCTTGGGTCTTCTTCAATCAGTTTGCCAAAGCCCTGCGCCATTTTCTCCTCATCATTCTTATCTTCAGGAGCGATTGCGATAAAATGCCCAGGTTTAGGAAAATGTATAGGCTCAATCTGGACAAGTGAACTCTTCTTGCAAAGAGTATCTCCTGTGCTGGTAAATTGAAGCTTACCAATTGCAACGATATCTCCGCAATTTACGGAATCTGCGGCAACTTGACTCTTTCCTCTCATGAAGAACAATGAGCCAAGTTTTTCAAATTTCTCTTTTCTAGGGTTGTATAGCTCTGCTCCAACCTTAACTGTACCAGATAGAACTCTTGCATAGCTGATCTTACCCAAGAATGGGTCAGCCAAAGTCTTAAATACAAATAGGACTGGGTCGCCATCAGGATTACCATTGAACTCTTCTCCATCAACTGTGTTATGAAGCTCGCTGTCCATAGGGTTTCCGATATATTTAGCAAAACAGCCAAGCATCTCATCAATTCCCTCGCCTGTGAAATTTGATGCAGGAATGATAGGAATTACATCACCCTGTCTAATGCCTGATGTTAGTCCGTATGAAAACTCCTCCTCTGTAAACGCTTCGCCAGCAAAGAATTTCTCCATAAGGTCATCGTTTGCCATTGCTACGGTTTCATTGATTGCATCTTCATCATGGTCAGAAACGCATTTGTTACCGAATCTCTCTCTAAGCTCTTCAACAGTCTTATTAAAGTCTGTCCCCTCTTTATCTAGCTTGTTTACCAAGAAAAAGAACGGTGTATGGAATTCGTGGCACAAATCCCAGGCTTTCTCTGTTCCAACCTGTACTCCAGCAGACGCATCGACCATAATTACAGCCGCATCGGCAACGCTTAAAGCAGATCTAGCTTCACCAACATAATCAAAAATACCTGGGGTATCAAGAACATTAATCTTTACACCATTGTACTCAACGGGCACAAGTGTAGTATTGATCGTGTGGTGCTTCTGTTGCTCCATCTTCTCGTAGTCGGATACTGTGTTACCGTCCTCAACCTTACCCAACCTAGAAATAACCTTTGCGTTGAGTAATGCCGCCTCAAGGAAAGTAGTCTTTCCAGAGCCATTATGGCCAAGTAGGGCAACATTTCTCACCTTCTCTGTTGCATAACCTTTCATAGAATTCCTCCTATATATAAAATTTTATTATGATTCTATTTAGCAAGTAAAAGGCATTAAAGCAAACGAGCATTTGTGTCCTGCAAGTCTTCTTCGTCTTCTCCTTACATCGCTAGAACTCTACATTGCCAGGTGTTCTTGGGAACATCTGGACATCTCGAATATTACTCATTCCTGTCATGTACATCAGAATCCTGTCGAAACCAAGGCCATAGCCGGAATGCTTAACCCCGCCATATTTACGAAGGTCAAGATACCAACCATAATCATCTACGTTAAGACCTAGCTCCTTGATTCTATCAACGAGAACATCATAACGCTCCTCTCTCTGGCTTCCACCAATTATTTCTCCAACTCCTGGCACAAGCATATCCATAGCTGCAACCGTCTTATTATCATCATTAACTCGCATATAGAATGCTTTGCAATCTTTAGGATAATCTGTAACAAAAATCGGCTTCTTAAACACCTTTTCTGTCAAATATCTTTCGTGCTCAGTCTGAAGCTCTAGTCCCCACTCTACTGGGTATTCAAACTTCTCTCCACTCTCCTTTAGAATCTCAACAGCCTCTGTATATGTAATTCTTCCAAAATCATTATTTACTATATTATCAAGTCTCTCTAGAACACCCTTGTCAATTCTTGTATTAAAGAATTCCATCTCCTTAGGGCACTTCTCAAGAACAGTAGAAATGACATATTTAATCATCTCTTCTGCATTATCCATATTTCCTCTTAAATCGCAGAAAGCCATCTCCGGCTCCATCATCCAGAATTCTGATGCATGACGTGCTGTGTTACTATTCTCTGCTCTAAAAGCTGGTCCGAATGTATAAATATTACGGAATGCTAGAGCCATGATCTCACCCTCAAGCTGACCTGAAACTGTAAGACTTGTCTTCTTGCCAAAGAAGTCCTCAGAATAATCTATCTCGCCTTCTTCATTCCTTGGCGGATTGTTCATATCTAAAGTTGTAACCTGGAACATCTCACCAGCACCTTCACAGTCAGATGCTGTAACGATTGGTGAGTTTACATAGATAAAGCCTTTCTCCTGAAAGAAAGTATGAATAGCATGAGCTGCCACACTTCTAACTCTAAATACTGCAGAGAAAGTATTGCTCCTAGGTCTTAGGTGTGCAATCTCTCTCAAAAATTCCATTGAGTGCCTCTTGTTCTGTAGCGGGTAGTCTGGTGCAGAGTCTGCTTCAACTACCACTTCCTTAGCCTTTATCTCGAAAGGCTGCTTAGCATCAGGCGTAAGCTCTAGTGTTCCCTTAACCATCACTCCAGCGGAAAGATGTGCCTTTGAAATCTCATCGAAATTATTAATATTAGCGGCCTCATATACTACCTGTACAGGTGTAAAATAAGTTCCATCATTCAGCATAATGAAACCGAATTGATTTGAGGATCTATTTCCTTTTATCCAACCTCTAACAGTGATTTCCTTACCTGCATATTCTTCAGGCTTAGCAAACAAAATTCTTAATTCAATGTCCTTCATAGTTTAATTCTTCCCTTTCATATTGTAGTGCGTTGACAATTCAAATTATAACATATCACAGACGCTCTTTGGTACTATTTAATAACAAAGCCACATGACGTTGCTACAGCCATCGGCATACTTGCTTCGCTAAAGCGTGGTGTGTCACCGCAGATTCGATATATTGCACTATTTTTTTATTTATTTTCTTCTTTCCACTTAAGAATTGCCTCATAACGATCTTTGAACCTGCCCTCAAGACCTTGTTCTGTAGGCTTATAGAATTGCGTTCCTACAAGATTATCTGGGAGACATTGCATACTTGAAACCTTATCTTGTGTATCGTGTGCATATACATATCCTTTGTTATACCCAAGACCTTTCATCAATTCTGTTGGCGCATTTCTAATATTCATCGGAACCGGCTCTGCTAATTCTGCATTTGCAACTTTTCTTGCGGAAAGGTATGCGGTCTCCATTGAATTTGATTTAGGTGCCAAAGCAAGATAGATGACAGCCTGCGTCAAAGGAACTGAGCATTCCGGCATCCCAATATAATGACAGGCTTGAAATGCAGCAACAGCAATCTCAAGGCCTCTTGGATCTGCAAGTCCCACATCTTCTGAAGCAAACCTCGTTACGCGCCTAGCGACATAAAGAGGATCTTCTCCTGCCTCAAGCATTCTTGCTAACCAGTATACCGAGGCATCAGGATCGGAATTTCTCATAGATTTGTGAAGCGCCGATATGAGATTATAATGTTCCTCGCCGTTTTTGTCATAGAGAAGACTTTTCTTAGAGATACATTGCTCAATTATTTCATTTGATATTGTTACATGATTCTTATCGTCTCCATATTCCCCATTGAGCACAATCATCTCAAGTGTAGACAACGCCGTTCTTGCATCGCCATTTGCAAATCGAGCAATAATTCTAACTTGCTCTTCTGTAATGCCAACTTGCATATCTCCTAAGCCTCTCTCGTCGGAGATTGCTCTTTTAATCAATACAACCAAGTCTTCTTCTGTAAGCTGATGCATAACAAAAACTTTGCACCTCGAAAGAAGCGCGCTGTTAATTTCAAACGATGGGTTCTCCGTTGTCGCTCCAATTAAAGTTATGCTGCCTTTCTCGACGAAGGGAAGGAATGCATCCTGCTGAGCCTTATTGAAG
Source organism: Clostridiales bacterium (assembly GCA_012510935.1). Next base: position 3,555 of record JAAZHB010000005.1, on the reverse strand, counting down.
CGATGAATCTCATCAATAAAGACTATCGTTCTGTCTCCATATGCACCTACTTTCTCCGCTTGCTGCATAACCGTCTTTATCTCCTTTATTCCAGTTGTCACTGCGCTAAAGGTAATGAATTGAGCTTTAGTCATGTTCGCAATTACCTTTGCCAGGGTTGTCTTTCCTACGCCTGGCGGTCCCCATAGAATTAAGGAATTGACTCTGTCTTCTTCAACTATTCTTCTGAGAACTTTCCCCTCTCCAAGAAGATGTGCCTGACCCACGAACTCATCTAAGGTTCTTGGGCGCATCCTCTCCGGAAGTGGCTTGTTATTGTTGTTCTCTTGCTCAAATATAGATATTTGACTCATTTTATCTCCTACACAGGTTGAATAAATTATTAATTATTACTCCATTGCAGCATCAATGGCTTCTATCATCGCACTTCTCATTCCTGCTGATTCCAATGCAGCTAGGCCTTTAATGGTAGTCCCTCCTGGTGAACAAACTCCATCTTTTAATTGAGCTGGATGTATATCTGATTCAAGCGCATACTTTGCTGTGCCTTGCATCATTTGCTCTACCAATCTGTAAGCTGATGCTCTTGGCATTCCATGCTTTACCCCTGCATCAGCAAGGGCTTCTATTACCATTGCCATATATGCTGGTGTACAACCTGCCAATGTTCCGCCAAGGCTAAGAAGGCTTGATGGTACAAACTCGATGAGCGCAATTGTACTGAAAACTGACTTGAACAGCTTGAGCTGCTCTGCGGTCAGAGAGTTTGTCTCCTCTGCTACGAATATGCCCGCACCAACCGATACCGGCGTATTCGGAATAGTACTAATTACATTGCAGCCCTCCGGCATGATCTTGCGAAGTTCGGCAAATGGCAGACCGGCTGCAATGGACACTACTGGCTTGCCAGCGAGCGCCTGACCCGCCTCTGCCATAATATGTCCGACCGCGCCCGGCAACGCAGCTATTACGATTAGATCGGCGGCTGAGGCGGCCTCCAGCGCGGACTTTGCGGTGTGGATTCCGCGCTGCCCGCAATTGGCTGCCAGTTTGTCCCAATTGCGGGCGCTCGCGTAGACATCATCTGGCTTGACTGTTCCCTTACCAATTAGCCCATCACAAATTGCTTGTCCCATGCTTCCAAAGCCAATGAATCCAATCTTCATATCTCAACCCTCCCAAAAATCTGATAATTTTTCTAACAAAGACAAAGCCTTTAACCCCATTTTTACGATTAATGCGTGCTGCCTTATAGGCAGAAATCGTGGCTTTGTATTATTTTCTTTTCATTATAACATTTACTATAGCTTTTTTCACTTTACTATTACAACACTCGTGGTAGACTAACTATATAAATAGACTATAGTTAGCCCTGCTTCATTTATAAGGTTTGGACTTGTGATAAATAAAGATAGTCTAGTAGAATATCTTATACTTAAGCTGTGATTCACATCACAACTCAATATGTGAGGAGCATAGATGAAAAACTACACAAAATACTTCAAATATCTTAAATCGCCAAAGCCTTTTTTTGTGGACGCTATAATATCAGTTCTAGTTCTTCTCATTACATCTTTATGCTGTGTCCTGCTTCACAATGTAACGGGTGTTGGAGAAGCTCTTTCGGATGTATTGATTTTTGGAATTTTCTTGGTTTCGATACTTACTGATGGATATTTTTTCGGTCTTGTTGCCGCAATATATGGGGTTGCAATTCTCAACTTTGCATTTCTATATCCGTTTCTTTCTTTCGACTTTTCGAGCTGGCACAACTTTGTAATATCCACTGTAATGGTTGTAATTGCAGTTCTAACGAGTGCTTGCACTTCCAAATACAAGATTAGAGATGCTGAGCAAAGAGCTCGCGAAATTGAGCAAATAAGTGCCAACAGCCTTCGCGCTGTGTCACATGATATTAGAACCCCTCTAACTTCAATATCTAGCGCAAGTCAGATGCTATTAAATAGTCACGAGAATTTGACTGACGAGCAGAGAAGTGAAATATTGAATACTATAACTAACGAGAGCAACTGGCTTATCCATCTTGTTGAGAATATTCTATCCGTTTCAAGAATAAATGGGAATCATGGCAACTTGCACAAAGAAATTGTTGTACTAGATGAACTGATTGATGCTACAATAATCAAGTTTAATACATACTATCCAAGCCAAACTGTAACGCTCTTCCTTCCTGATGAACTTATTACGATTCCGATGGATTCAACCTTGATTAGCCAGGTTATTTTTAACTTGCTAGAGAATGCAGCAATACATGCTAAAGGACTTAAAACCCTATCATTGCTTGTTCATATTGAGGGTAAAAAGGCTGTTTTTGAAATAGTCGATGATGGTTGCGGTATAAGAAAGAACCAGTTTGATTCAATATTTACCTATCCTGGTTTCCCGAATCCTGATAGCTACCATTCAGCAAATGCTACATATGATATTAGGAAGCAGAACAGCGGACTTGGATTGTCCCTTTGTAAAGCAATTATTGAATTACACGGCGGTAAAATTTCAGTATTCAATAATGCCGTAAGCGGTTGTACATTTAAATTTACTCTCGATACTACCGATAACAAAACGGCTAGTTTTCATTAATTTCGCATAACCTTTCACATAATTAACTTGAAGCATTTTTAATAAAGGAAGAATCAATGATACAAAACAAATACAAAATTCTAATTGTTGAGGATGAAAAAAACATTTCTCGCTTAATCAAAATGAACCTTGATGCGGGTGGCTACCAAGCCATTGAAGCAAGCACTTGCACAAATGCCATAACAATTTTTCAAACACATAATCCAGATCTTGTAATTCTTGATTTGGGTTTGCCTGATATGGATGGTTCTCGTTTCATTAAGGAAGCTCGGCATACTTCCTCAGTCCCAATCATTGTACTGTCTGCTAGAACGGAAGAGTCAGAAAAGGTGCATGCCCTCGATCTTGGCGCAAATGACTATGTTACCAAGCCTTTTAGCTCAGCAGAATTGCTTGCACGCGTTAGGAGCAATATCAGAACCCACAATCTAGTCGCCGAAAATATCAGCCCTATGGATCCATTCCATTCAGGAGAGCTCGAAATAAAATATGAGTCAAGACAAGTTTTCTTTAATGAAGAAGAAATTCATTTTACTCAAACAGAATATAACATTCTTGCCTTACTTTCCCGGAATTGCGGCAAGATGATGTCATACCAAACTATAATTGATACTATTTGGGGAGTTAAGGATAATTCTAGCACCAAAAAGCTTCAAGTAAATATGGCAAATATTCGCCGCAAGTTCGGTATTTCTCCTGGTCAAAACTGGTTCATACGAAATGAGCTAGGTGTCGGTTACCGCCTCGATGATACTAATAGAATCTAACCATATAAATGTCAGGCTGAAAGTGATTGCAAATCGCTTTCGGCCTGATATTTCTTTATAGGGATTACTAGGTTCTTCGATATTAGTATTCTGTTTCTAAAGTGCACAAAGCTTCTAAAGCCAAAAGCAGTTCTTTTGAGTACTTTGATATAGTTGTTAAGGCCTTCAATACCGCCATTAGAGTAAG